>NZ_JAXQGC010000038.1:0-91961 GCF_034331125.1 Proteiniphilum sp. | reverse complement strand
CACAAAGGTAAAACTACAAAACAAAATTACCCACACCAAACGTTATAGAGCCTTAAATATGTGCGATTTACAATCTATCCCCAAAATTTATTCAACAAAGATGGGGTAAAATCACCAAGTGGTAGTTATATTTGCACCCGCAATACAATCCAATGATTATATGGAAAACAATACCATTCTGGACTTACTGAAAGAAGCCGTAGAGAAATACGGCGATCGTTCCTATCTGCACGAAGCAAGAAAAGGCACACAATACGCTTCTTTAACGTATAAGCAGGTACAAGAACAATCTTTGCAGTTCGCAGCAGGGCTTATTGCATTGGGAATTGAGGCAGGTGACCGTATAGCACTTATTTCCGAAGGAAAAAACAACTGGGTGATCGGTGAATTGGGTATTCTCCACGCCGGGGCAGCCAGTGTGCCTTTGTCTGTGAAGCTCCAGACCGAACAGGATCTGAGTTTCCGGATCAATCACTCCGGGTGTGTAGCTGTACTTGCCTCAGATCAGCAGATTGCAAAACTGCGTCCGATGAAGGGACTGTTCTCCACTGTGAGGCATTACATATTACTGGATCCGGAAGATCAGCCCGAAAATGACGAACAGTCGTTCGAATCGGTGACAGAAGCTGGAAAAAGACTCCTCGAAACCAATCCGTCAGTTTTGAAAGAGAGGATGGAGACAGTGAAACCCGATTCTTTGGCAAACATATCCTATACATCAGGCACCACTGCCAATCCGAAAGGAATCATGCTTACCCACGGCAATTATGTATGCAATGCAGGACAAGCTGTGGATATCCTCAACGGGATCCCTCCACATTACTGTACCCTGCTGATATTACCCTGGGATCATTCCTTTGGCCATACAGCCGGGATCTATACCTTCATGAAATGCGGGGCTTCCATTGCTTCCGTGGCAATGGGAAAGACACCCATGGAGGTTTTGCGGAATGTCCCCAAAAGCCTGAAAGCCATTAATCCTCATATACTGATGAGCGTGCCTGCTCTCGCCTCTAATTTCCGGAAGAATATTGAAGCGGGAATAGAGAAAAAAGGAAAACTCACCGCATTATTGTTCAAAAAAGCGCTTAAAACCGCCTATGCCTATAACAAAGAAGGATATAACAAGGGAGGAAGAGGGCGTTTGATGCTTGCTATTTACGACAAACTGATCTTCTCTAAGGTACGGCAATCATTTGCCAGCAATATGGAATTCTTCATTGGTGGCGGAGCGCTCCTCGATATTGAATTACAGCGGTTCTTTTACGCTATCGGCATCCCCATGTATCAGGGCTACGGTTTATCGGAGGCGACACCTATCATTTCGGCGAACAGTCCGCATGCACACAAGCTGGGGTCTTCCGGAAAACCTGTTCCCCGTATGGATATCAAGATTGTGGATGACAACCTCAAGGAAGTGCCTATAGGTGAAAAAGGCGAGATCATCATTCGCGGGGGAAATGTAATGAAAGGATATTGGAAAAATCCCCAGGCAACGGCAGAAACCATTGTGGACGGTTGGCTCAGGACAGGCGATATGGGATATATCGATAAGGACGGCTATCTCTATGTGTTGGGACGCACTAAATCGCTGCTGATAAGTGATGACGGCGAGAAATTCTCTCCCGAAGGGATCGAAGAGTCGATTGTCTCCACATCACCCTTTATCGACCAGTGTGTACTCTACAACAATCAAAGTCCTTATACAACAGCGCTTATTGTGCCAAATGCGGCAGAGTTGCAAAAAGTAAAGGCCGATCCCGAACAAGCCGCGCTTCTGATAGAAAAAGCGATCAACGCGTACAGGAGCGGTGGCAAGCACGATGGACTGTTCCCCCATCGCTGGATACCTTCGGCTTTTGCCGTTATAGAAGAACCCTTCTCCGAAAAGAATGGACTAGTGAACTCCACCATGAAGATCGTGAAGCACAAGGTTTATGAAACGTATGCTTCGAAAATAGCATCGCTTTATACCCCCGAAGGTAAACCGGCTACGTCTGCGGAGAACCTGGAAGCGTTGGAGAAGATATTGTAAATTTCGTAAAGAAAAACGGGATGTTTTAATATGTATATAATAACAATTGGAGCCATCCTTCTAAATTGATGTATACTTTTCGGGATTCCTTTACCCGGAGAGGCTTCAGATTAAATACAAAAGTCCGGGATATCACTGCCAGACAATCTTCGTTGTTCACAAATTCTATTTTAGCATATCGCTGTGGGGGATTGGAATAGGCCTGTTTACCGGAATCTATCAATGTGGCTTCCCATCTTGAACCGTTGCATCCACTTGCCGTAATGGTTACATGCAGTTCATCCCCTGTAATTCGAACTTGGGTCAAAGGAGTATTATTGTCCAATTGACCATAGCGTTCCGCATGGATTATTGTCGGCATATCTACATTCGAAGCATCGGTTTCATTCTTTTCGCAACCTGTGCAAATACAGAACATGGATAAGACCAAGACTGTAATCAAAGAAAATCTGTTCATTTTTATTTACTTTATGAAATGGTTTCTATATCATTTTTAGGCTATCCACTATATAGACGAAACAGGATACCAAAACATTGCATGAAAAGTCTACTATTTCGTTAAGCAAGAGATTATTTACTGTAATTTACACTTACTTAATGGATTTCCGTGCCGCAAGCGGTCGGGGTATCTTAAAGGAATTAAACCCTAAGAGATAGAAAAAGCGGAAGAAACTCAATTCCCCCGCTTTATAATATCTGAAAAAAGTTGATCCCTACTCGCCGATAACCGGTTTATAATAACCTAGATCTTCAATACGTGATTTGGTGACGAAGTTGTAATTTTTCATCACCTCTATCTCTCCGTAATGGATATAGACTTCCGCACTGCGACGGAACATTTCCGGTTCTTTATTGGCATCCTGCAAAAGAAGGTGCCCCATAATTATATGTGCAGCACTTTCCACGAGACGACGTGCATGGAAATCGAGATAATCCTCATCCTTGGGAGAGATAACTGCCTCCACCATTTTTTCATAGGTCTCTGCCATGTTAGCCAAATCACGCTTCAACGCTTCCAGTTCAGGCACGACCGGCATAGCTGCATACTCTTTGATCTGCTGCAGATAGGTTCCAGTCGTGACGTGACGGATTGCAGCCACCACCTGTAACTGGGTAGTACCTTCGTAAATATTGGTGATACGTGCATCACGGTAGAGACGCTCGCACTTGTAATCTTTCATATAACCCGATCCTCCATGTATCTGGATGGAGTCGTAAGCATTCTGGTTAGCATATTCACTACTCATTCCCTTTCCAAGAGGAGTGAAAGCATCTGCCAAACGGGAAAAGTGCTTCATCTCATTCCGTTCCTCAGGAGTCAGTTTCCGTTCCCGGCTGATATCTTCCAGCGTTTTATACATATCCACAAAACGGCAGGTCTCATACAGTAATGCACGCGACGCATCGGTCCTGGCTCGCATATTGGCCAGCATCTCATACACCGGAGGGAACTCAATAATGGCTTTTCCGAACTGACGACGCTCAAGAGCATAGTTGTATGCCTCACGGGTAGCTGCTTCCGATATACCTACCGACTGGGCCATAATTCCAAGACGGGCACCGTTCATCAGCGACATCACATATTTGATCAGTCCCATCCGGCGCGATCCAACCAATTCAGCTTTGGCATTTTTATATACCAATTCGCAGGTGGGTGCCCCCTTGATTCCCATCTTATTTTCGATACGGCGTACATCCACTCCTCCATTTCTCTTGTCATAGACAAACATCGACAAGCCGCGGGCATCTTTGGTACCCTCTTCCGAGCGGGCAAGTACCAAATGGATATCGGCATCGCCGTTGGTGATAAAACGCTTCACACCGTTCAGGTACCACTGATCTTCCTTTTCGTTATAGGTTGCCTTCAACATAACCGCCTGAAGATCCGATCCGGCATCGGGTTCGGTAAGATCCATCGACATGGTCTCCCCTTTTACGATACGGGGCAGGTATTTTTCCCTCTGCTTTTCATCGGCAAATTCATAGATTGTCTCACCGCAGTCCTGCAACATCCAGATATTCTGGAAGCTGGCATCGGCACGGCTGACAATATCGGCGCTCATCATATAGGGCACCATCGGAAAATTGAGACCACCATACTTACGGGCAAGCCCCATCCCCATCAGTTCCGCCTTATTGAGGGCATCCAGGTTTTCCTGTGTAGGTGCAGCATAAGTCACTCGCCCCTCATTTACCGTAGGTCCGCTATGATCTACTTTTTCAGCATTCGGTTCAATGATATCGCCACAGATCTCGCCTACCACTTCCAGCACCTTGTCGTAACTGTCCATCGCGTCCTCAAAATCCATCGGAGCGTAATCATATGTTTCACGATCTGCATAATTTCTCTCTTTCAATTCCACAATTCGTTTCATCAGCGGGTGCTGAAGATAATGACGGAATTGCGGTGTATCTGTATAAAAGTTTGCCATTTCGTTCTTCTGAATATTATTTATTGTTATTGGTTTCGGAAAAGCCGGAATTTACTTTCCCTCCTCTCCACACACTCTCTCTGTCCCCTTATTTTGAATTCTTCTTATAATACTTGATCATCTTCGGAATTACCTTCTCTATTTCACCGGTGATCACATAATCGGCGATTGAGTTGATAGGCGCGTTGGGGTCGTTATTGATAGAAATAATGATAGAACTGTCCTGCATACCGGCGATGTGTTGTATCTGCCCCGATATACCACAAGCAATATAAACCTTGGGGCGGACGGTGATCCCTGTCTGTCCCACTTGGCGTTCATGTTCTGTGAAGCCGGCATCCACTGCGGCACGAGAAGCCCCTACTTCGGCTCCCAGCACGTCGGCCAGTTGATAAAGCAGTTGGAAGTTCTCTTTTGAACCCACTCCATATCCTCCGGAGACGATAATGGGTGAATTCTTGATGTTTACTTTCGATTTCTCGATATGGCGGTCGATAATAGAAACTACAAAATCTTCCTCTTTCACATAGTCAGCCACATTGTGCTCCACGGTCTCACCTTTATAATAAGGGTCGAAAATTTCTTTCTTCATCACCCCTTCACGTACGGTAGCCATCTGCGGGCGGCAATCGGGATTGATGATCCATGCCACGATATTACCTCCAAAGGCAGGGCGTATCTGGTAAAGCAGATTTTTGTAGGTCTTTCCTGCTTTCCGGTCCTCATGGTCACCTATCTCAAGTGAAGTACAGTCGGCTGTAAGACCGCTACCCAGAAGGGATGAAACACGTGGACCCAGATCCCGACCAATAATGGTAGCACCCATAAGACAAATCTGCGGTTGTTCTTTTTTAAAAAGTTCCGTCAGTATAGAAGTATGCGGAAGCGTGGTATATGGCGACAGGCGATCATCTTTGAAAAGATGGAGCACATCCACACCATATGGGAATACCTGCCCTTCTATTTTTTCGAGGTCGGCAACAGATCCGGCAGCAATGGCTTCGAGTTTACAATCCAACTGTCCGGCAAGTGAGCGCCCTTTGGTCAGTAGTTCCTGGCTCACATCGGCTACTACTCCATCCTCGATTTCCAAATATACAAATAAGTTATTCATGTTTAATCTGTTCCTTCATTAAAATTAGACTATTTCTCGCTATGGCAGAATATAAACAGGTTTATCTTCTGCTCATTTAGCTTAACGAAATAGTTGTGTTATCCAATCGTGTGACTATCTATCAGTTCTTTCATCAACTCTTCAATATCGACATCGTCGTCGGTAAGATGCCTGCTCTCTTTAGCCTGAAACACCACATTCTCTATCTTTTTCACTTTTGTAGGAGAGCCGGAGAGACCGCACTGTACCTTGTCGGCTTCCACATCATCCACACTCCATTCGGTCAGGTTCAGATAGGGGCGGCTGCTATAGATATCTATATAGTCGATATTCTCAGCCTGCCGTTCGGTAACGGTTTTGGCATGTTTGTATTTCAATAATAATTTTGCATTACGGGGACGGCAAGCACGGGCTGAACCGTTCACAGTGACAACCACAGGAAGAGGACATTCTACCACTTCCACTCCATTTTCCAAACGGCGCTTGACGGTTATTTTACCATTCCCGATCTTTTCAATATTCTCAGCATAGGTGATTTGCGGAACTCCCAACTTTTCGGCCACCTGCGGGCCAACCTGTGCTGTATCACCGTCAATGGCCTGACGTCCCGAAATAATAATATCGAACTTTCCGATTTTACGGATCGCCATCGACAATGCGTATGAAGTAGCCAGCGTGTCTGCACCGGCAAAAGCCCTGTCGGTTAACAACACTCCATCGTCTGCTCCACGAAACAACCCTTCACGTAAAATTTCGGCAGCACGTCCAGGTCCCATAGTCAGCACCGTAATGGTTGAACCGGGAAACCGGTCCTTGATGTCTAACGCCTGCTCCATCGCATTCAAATCCTCAGGATTAAAGATGGCGGGCAGTGCCGCCCTGTTTACAGTCCCGTCGGCTTTCATCGCATCTTTCCCCACATTCCGTGTATCGGGAACCTGCTTAGCCAACACAATAATGTTAAAAGCCATATTCATTAGATTAGTTTATCTCTTATAGATGTATTAAATGTTTTAAGAACGCAAATATAATAAAATTTGCCATGCCTAGCGCTACATTATCAATTTTCTAAAAAATGAAATGAGGCATTAAACCAAACATGGAGAAACTTATCTCTATAATAGTATAATTCCACTGAATGCCTTAAAGGCAATCACACGACTCAGGAAACATGAATAAGTAATACAAAAGGCTTCAGCAGAAAATATTTATTTTTCTGTAAATATGAATGAAATATGATAACTTTGCAGTAAATTTTAATCGTATGCAAAAGACAACATCCTCTTTGATAATTCTTTTTTTGGCTCTGATGATGAGCAGTTGTGCCGGAATTAAATACCTGACAGTGGAAACGCGTGAGCCGGCACAGGTGAATCTCCCTTCAAATGTACTTTCGATAGCGATTGTCAATAATGTGCTACAACAACCCGATGAAGTAGGACACGACAGCATCCCGATAGGACATACGCAAGCTGAAAGGGTAAAAGCACCGGCCGACAGTGCCGCTATTTTTTACACCGAAGCTCTGGCCCAGTTTCTGGATGAAGAGGATTATTTTCACAGGGTAATACATTATAATGAACCGTTGAGGAAGGACAATGACTTCTTCAGGGAGAGACCGCTCGAACCCGAAACAATGAACAGAATAAGAAAGGAAACAGGTGCTGATGCAATTATCTCTCTCGACAAGCTGATCATTGAAACCAAAAAGAGAGATCATTTCAAGCAACAGGGGTATATCTATGCTGATATGACCGGAAAAATACATTCCATCCTCCGTGTATATATGCCTACCATGGAAGGAAAAATTCCTGCGGTGCAATACACCGACAGCATCCATTGGGAAGGGTTTGACATCCAGGATGGAAAGGCCTATGCCGATATTATGCTCCCCTCCCGTGAGGAAGCGGTAAAACTTTTGTCAGTAAGGGCTGCGGAGAAGATGACTTACGTATTTGCCCCGCATTGGGAGATGCAGGACAGATGGTATTACACGTTGCCCAACTCACTGATGCGTGAAGGAGAAGCCTACGCTAAAGGGTCGCAATGGGAGGAAGCAATTGAAAAATGGGAAGCTTTCTATAATAACAGTTCTAAAAAAACTGACAAAGCCAAAGCCGCAAGTAACATCGCGCTGGCTTATGAGATGTTAGACGATATGGAACAAGCATTGGAATGGGCAACCCTCTCAAATAACCTGTTCATTGAATCTACAGCACCCAACTCTCTGGAGAGAAGGAGATCACTCCTTTACAAAAACGAAATTGAAAGGCGGAACAATAATTCCAACAGATTAAATATGGATGACCTGTAATGAGATTCTATCCATGGATGACCCGAAAAAAGCGATTTGATCTCCTTTTTTCGGGTTTATTTTATCTCAACCTAAAAAAACTCCAAACTTAATTTCCAGTTTTCAAAAAAAGGATTACCTTTGCCATCAAATCTTATAACAGTAATTTTACTCATAACTACTGTTCAATAACATTAGACTTTTTCTTATTAGACTTTTTCTGTGCTCGACATAGTTCTAGTAAACTTAGTTATTTTCAATTTTTATTGTGCTATTTCAAGTGCTTTAGACTATTTCAGCGTTCGGCAAAGCAAATAAATTTACTCTGCTCTCACTTGATAAAATAGTCCTACACTTAACAAAGTCAAAGCAGGTTTTGCTGCTGTATTTATTTATCGAAATAGTTCCTTTCATGGCAAAGTTCAACAGATGCCAAATTAAGATCAGAACATCAATAACAATATTTATTCAAAAACCATAACGAATTTCATACACCTACATGGCTTATAACATTATTGAGCTTAATGAAAAGCTCACAACAGAATTGCGAGTTCTCGCCAAAGAGATGGGAATAAGACGTCCCGATGCATACAAAAAGGAAGAGCTCATTTATAAAATCCTTGATGAACAGGCAATTGCCGAAACAAAAAAATTGAGCGCAGACGGTGGAACCCAACAGGGTTACACACCGAGAAGAGATTCCGACAGCAAAACGAACACCCAAAGAAATAAAACTTCTAACAGGAAAGAGGAACCCAAAGAAAAGGAGACCGATAAAAAAGAAGACAAGACAAAGACCCAAAGCCAATCACAGCCTGTGCAGGCTGTAGAAAAGCCTAAATTAGTGAGGAAAGAGTCCGCTGTTACCGAAGAGAAAGTTCCGGCAACACAAAAAGTGTCCCTGAGCAGTCAGCCGGAAACTAAGCCGGCAACTACCAAAACAGTTCCGGAAAAAAGTATTGAAACAACCGGAACAAAAATCGAAACCCCGGAGAAAAAAGCTGAAGAAACGGCTACACCAAAGGCACCCGGAAAACCGATACAGCTGGTTTTTCGTTCCTCAAAACATCGTATTGAGGAAAAGAGCACACCTGCTCCTGTCACATTACCACCGGTAGTGGCAGAGGAGGCACCGGAAGAAAAAACAGACACACCCGTGAAAGAGGCTCCTGTCCCCGGTGGTAAACTATCCATGATGGATCTCATATCGCCTTCGCCTTTGCAACCTAAACAGGCGGCTGCACAACAGAATAAACAACCTCAGGCACATCAGGGCCAGGTACAACCTCAAGTTCAGGTACAGGCTCCGCAACCCAAGGAAAAAGATCCCGCTTATGATTTTGACGGCATACTGAATGCATCCGGCGTATTGGAGATCATGCCTGACGGTTATGGCTTCCTGCGCTCCTCCGATTACAACTATATGTCCTCGCCCGATGACATTTATGTATCACAATCACAAATCCGGCTCTTCGGACTGAAGACAGGTGATGTGGTGGAAGGCCCTATCCGTCCGCCCAAAGAAGGAGAAAAATTTTTCCCATTGGTAAAAGTGGACAATATCAACGGACGCAATCCTGATGATGTACGCGACCGTGTACCTTTCGATCACCTGAAACCTCTTTTCCCTAACGAAAAATTCAACCTCACCAAAGGACATAACGACAATCTTTCCTGTCGTGTGGTTGACCTCTTCTCTCCTATCGGAAAAGGACAGCGCGGTCTGATCGTAGCACAACCCAAAACAGGGAAGACAATGCTGTTGAAGGATATTGCCAACGCTATTGCCGACAATCATCCGGAAGTATATATGATCATACTGCTGATTGACGAACGCCCTGAAGAGGTGACTGACATGGAAAGGAGCGTAA
Source organism: Proteiniphilum sp. (assembly GCF_034331125.1). Classification (NCBI taxonomy): domain Bacteria; kingdom Pseudomonadati; phylum Bacteroidota; class Bacteroidia; order Bacteroidales; family Dysgonomonadaceae; genus Proteiniphilum; species Proteiniphilum sp. The sequence continues at coordinate 82,216 of NZ_JAXQGC010000038.1, read as the reverse complement.
ATGCAGAAGTAATCGCTTCTACTTTCGATGAACCGGCAGACCGTCACGTGAAGATTGCCGAAATTGTACTGAACAAGGCCCGCAGGCTGGTGGAATGCGGACACGATGTAGTGATACTGCTCGACTCCATTACCCGCTTGGCTCGTGCATATAATACGGTACAACCTGCTTCGGGAAAGGTGCTTTCGGGAGGTGTGGACGCCAATGCGTTGCATAAACCAAAACGGTTCTTTGGTGCAGCCCGTAACATCGAACATGGCGGTTCACTTACCATTATCGCAACAGCGCTCACCGAAACCGGCTCCAAAATGGACGACGTGATCTTCGAAGAGTTCAAGGGTACCGGCAACATGGAATTGCAACTCGACCGCAAACTCTCCAACAAACGGATATTCCCCTCTGTGGATATTATTGCATCGAGCACGCGTCGTGACGACCTGCTCCTGTCGCAGGAAACGCTTAGCCGCATGTGGGTACTCCGCAACTTCCTTTCGGATATGAATTCGGTGGAAGCGATGGAATTCCTGTTGACCCGTCTGAGACGTACTTCAAGCAATGAAGAATTCCTTATTTCAATGAATGATTGATCTTCCGGGAAAATAGCTTTCTCCTAAAGGAAAAGCAGACAACAAAAAAACGCAGCGGACTTCATGGTTCGCTGCGTTTTTTGTTGCTCCTATCTAAAAGCCCGGCTTGAGTTTGGATATTTTAGCTTTCCTCTTGTTAAACCGGTACAACCGGGGAGCCCTGTAAGGTACATTCTTTTGAACTTCATCCAACTGTTCGAGGCCATCGATCTGTAACATTTTCTTTTGAAAATTACGCACATCGGATTTTGTTTCAAGTATAAGGTCGTATAAATTACGGAGTTGAGTCATTGTAAACTTATGCGGTAGTAATTCGAAAAGCATATAAGGCTGGAGCATCACCTGATGGCGTATATGCTTCAACGCTTCCTCCGCAATCTGATTATGGTCAAAAGCAAGCTTCATGTTGCTAAGCGATTTGATATCATACCATCTCGCAGTAGTATTTTCGGATTCAAAAATAATTTTCCGGCTGATCTTGATCAATGCAAGGTAGCCTACAGTTACAATACGTCCGATTTTAGTATTGGTCGTTTTCTCCAACCAATTCTTATCCCGGGGGTTACTGGTTCTTTTGGGATCGCCAAAACTATGAAACTGATGCAGGAAAATATTTTTCAGACCCGTAAGTTCATTCAGAACACGCGTTGCCGCGGTATCCAGATCTTCATCCTGATATATAATGCTTCCCGGCAATTTTTTATCACTATAATTTCCATCCCCTTCCCTGATCGTACGTTCAATTAAGAGTATTTTTAATTTTTCCCCATCAAAACCGAATACTACACAGTCAATAGAGACATGAGGATTATATGCTATTGGCTGGGATGTCTCCTGTGACACTTTATTGTCTATCATAAATTATTGTACTCAATAGAAAATTGTGCTCCAAAATAAAATCTCAAATATATGAACTATTTTATTAATTTTTCTTCTTATTGTAGTTATTATTCAAAAAAAATGAATAAGTTTGCAGATCAATATACGTACTTTATACAATAAGGATATTGGTCTGTATCATCGAATTAATCAGTGGGTAATCATGCCTTACTTACTCCGTATACACAAATAAAAGTGAGTGGAATAACAGAAACAATTACAGATTATGTATGTATTAGGATATGACATAGGCAGCTCTTCGGTAAAAGCTGCTTTGGTGGAAATTGAGACCGGAAAAACAATAGCTTCCGACTTCTACCCAAAGAAGGAGATGACAATGTATGCTGTACAGCCGGGATGGGCCGAACAGGATCCCGGGATGTGGTGGGCAAACTTAAAACTGGCCAACGCTTCGATACTCCGGCAATCGCAAGTAGACCCGCAAGATATCAAAGCCATCGGTATCTCATGGCAAATGCACGGACTGGTAATGGTGGATAAAAACAGGGAAATATTACGCCCCTCGATTATTTGGTGCGACAGTCGTGCGGTATCTTTTGGCGAGAGGGCCTTTCATGCAATAGGCGAAGAGAAGGTGTTGTCCCGGCTATTGAACTCACCCGGCAATTTCACGGCTGCCAAACTGGCATGGGTAAAGGAGAATGAACCTGGGATATATGACCGTATCGACAAAATTATGCTTCCCGGCGATTATATCGCCATGAAATTAACGGACGAGATATCGGTTACCATGGAAGGACTGTCGGAAGGGATCTTCTGGGATTTCAAAGAGAACAGGATATCACAGGAAATCATGGATTATTTCGGATTTAAGAAAGAGTTAATCCCTGAAATAACACCGGTATTCGGTATACAAGGAGAGTTATCAGGCTCCACAGCAAGAGAACTCGGTCTCTACCCCGGAACACCGGTCAGTTACCGTGCAGGGGATCAACCCAACAACGCGGCATCCCTGAATGTGTTCAATCCGGGAGAGATTGCATCTACCGCCGGCACATCGGGGGTGGTATACGGGGTATTGGATGAAGTGAAATATGATCCCCTCTCAAGGGTGAATATCTTTGCACATGTCAATCATAAACCGGAATTGACAAGATTGGGTGTTTTACTCTGCATCAACGGTACAGGCATCCTCAATTCGTGGATAAAGAAAAATATAGTGCCGGAAGAATTAAGCTATAACGGGATGAATGCACTTGCGGCACACTCGCCCATCGGTGCAAGAGGCATTTCAGTGATTCCTTTTGGAAATGGGGCGGAGCGGGTACTGCAAAACCGAAATAGAGACAGCTCGTTCCATGGCATCAATTTCAATATTCATTCCCTTTCCGATCTGCTACGCGGAGTACAGGAAGGAATTGTCTTCTCCTTTCAATATGGCATGGAAATCATGGAGGAGATCGGGATGGATATCCGGGTTATTCGTGCGGGAAACGCCAATATGTTCCTCAGCCCGCTATTCAGGGAGACACTGGCTTCAATCAGCGGGGCCGTTATCGAACTTTTCGATACCGACGGAGCTGCAGGTGCGGCAAAAGCCGCCGGTGTCGGTGCCGGAATTTATGCATCACCTGCTGAGGCTTTTTCCTCTTTGAAGAAGATTATGACTGTGGAACCGGACAATAGGAACAAAGCACAATATCAGGAAGCATATCAACGATGGAAATCCCTGATATAATGAAAAAGATGCAACTACTTTTTTAATAAATATTTTATGAAACGAGCATGAGTGTCATTCTGCCCAAGAACATGATTAAATTGTCTTGTATCTTGAGTCTTGATTCTTGGCTCTAAAAATTTAAATTATGGAAACTGAAAGAACAACAGGGGAATTTTTCCCGGGTATAGGGAAGATCAAATTCGAGGGAAAGGAAAGTCGTAATCCGTTGGCATTCCGGTATTATAATGCCGAAAAAGTGGTTTACGGACGCAAGATGAAAGATTGGTTCAAATTTTCAATGGCTTATTGGCATACCCTCTGTGCTGAGGGTGGCGATCCGTTCGGACCGGGAACAAAAACATTTCCCTGGGCACAAGGCAGTTCAGCTCTGGATATTGCCAAACAGCGATTAGACGCCGGTTTTGAATTTATGCAGAAAATAGGTATCGAGTATTACTGTTTCCACGATGTGGATCTGATTGCCGAAGGCGATTCGATTGAAGAATATGAAGCTAATCTCAAGGCGATCGTTGCTTATGCCAAGCAAAAACAGGCTGAAACCGGTATAAAACTGTTATGGGGAACTGCCAATGTCTTTGGTCACAAGCGCTATATGAACGGGGCAGCCACCAACCCCAACTTCGACAGTGTGGCATATGCCGCTACGCAAATCAAAAATGCACTGGATGCCACGATCGAACTTGGTGGAGAGAACTATGTATTCTGGGGCGGACGCGAAGGATATATGAGTTTACTCAATACCGATATGAAACGGGAAAAAGAGCATCTGGCCATGATGTTGACCAAAGCACGTGATTATGCCAGGGCAAAAGGTTTTAAGGGTACTTTCTTTATCGAGCCCAAACCAATGGAACCGACAAAACATCAGTATGATTATGATGCTGAAACAGTGATCGGGTTCCTGCGCGCCCATAACCTGGATAAAGATTTTAAACTGAATATTGAAGTGAACCATGCCACCCTGGCCGGCCATACATTTGAACATGACCTGCAATGTGCGGCAGATGCCGGCATGCTTGGATCCATCGACGCCAACAGGGGGGATTATCAGAACGGATGGGATACCGACCAGTTTCCTATTGATGTATACGAGCTGACACAAGCCATGCTCGTCATCCTGGAAAGTGGAGGTTTGCAAGGTGGCGGAACAAATTTCGACGCCAAAACCCGCCGGAATTCCACTGACCTGGAGGATATTTTCATCGCTCATATTGCCGGTATGGATGCTTTCGCGCATGCGTTGGAGGCTGCTGCTGCAATCCTTGAAGAATCGCCCTATTCCAAAATGCGGAAAGAGAGATACGCCTCTTTCGACAATGGCAAAGGAAAAGAATTCGAGGAGGGAAAACTCTCCCTGGAAGAACTGCGTGAATATGCACTATCGTTAGGCAGAGAACCTGAACAAATCAGTGGTAAGCAGGAGTTATACGAAGCTATTTTAAATATGTATATCTAAAACAGGATATGCAATGACAAGAGTTTGTATTGTTCAATTTCCCATCATATGATAAAACAGTATAATAAACCTTACCTGTTCGGTATCACATTGGTCGCTACCCTGGGAGGATTGCTTTTCGGATACGATACAGCGGTAATTTCAGGAGCTGAGAAATCTATTGAAGCCTATCTTATCAGGCCGTTGGGGTTGAATTCCCTGATACACGGAGCCACGGTCTCAAGCGCATTGATCGGTTGTATAATAGGAGGAGTACTGTCAGGATTCTTTTCAAATCGTCTGGGACGTAAGAAAACACTATTATTTGCTTCAGTATTGTTCTTTCTTTCTGCCCTGGGATCGGGCTATCCGGAAACGCTATTCTTTACCAGGGGAGAGCCTTCAATAGGATTACTGCTGGTGTTCAACTTATATCGTATCATCGGTGGTATTGGGGTAGGACTTGCCTCTGCGGTGTCACCCATGTATATCAGCGAGATAGCCCCTGCAGATATTCGTGGCCGGCTGGTCTCATTCAACCAGTTTGCCATTATCCTTGGAATGTTGGTGGTCTACTTTGTAAATTGGGCTATTGCCAACGGACAGAGTATAGAATGGATAAATGCTATAGGATGGAGGTATATGTTTGCATCGGAAGCTATTCCTGCTGCATTGTTCGGAATTTTATTACTTCTGGTTCCCGAAACACCGAGATTCCTGGTGCTGTCAGACCGGAATGAACAAGCGATGTCGGTTTTGAACAAAATTTATAGCGACAAGCTGAAAACGCAAACGATTTTCTCGGAGATTAAGCAGTCTGTAGGACAGACTACTGAACGTGCAAAGCTATTCTCATATGGAAAGATAGTGATAATCATAGGTATTCTATTATCGGTCTTCCAGCAATTTGTAGGAATAAATGTGGCTCTTTATTACGCTCCCCGCATTTTTGAAAGTATGGGTGCGGCTAAAGATGCTTCGATGTTACAAACTATTGTAATGGGTTTTGTAAATGTTGTCTTTACGGTTGTGGCAATTCTAACAGTTGATAAATGGGGCCGAAAACCACTTCTCATTACAGGATCGATAGGGATGGCCGTAGGTATGTTTGCCATATCGGCACTGGCATTTAACAACATTATAGGGATCGGTACATTGATATTTATTATTATATACACTGCTTCTTTCATGATGTCGTGGGGGCCGATTTGCTGGGTGCTCATATCAGAGATCTTCCCCAACAGGATTCGTGGCCAGGCTGTGGCAGTAGCAGTTGCTTTCCAATGGTTTGCCAACTATCTGATTTCATCCACTTACCCAGCGATGATGGAATTCAGCAGTGGAATGACTTACGGTTTTTACGGATTGATGGCTGTCATTTCAGCATTGTTTGTCTGGAAGATGGTACCTGAAACGAAAGGCAAATCACTTGAAGAGATGGAGAAATTGTGGAAAAAACGTTGAAGATAAAATATCCGGTGATAAGATAATATTTATTCTCCTATCACCGGATAAATTTTGACATACTTGTCTTTGCGGTAATCCGGTAACAGATCCATTTCAGAAGTTCCAAAGCATATACACTATAAATTCCTTATCCAGATATTCCGGAAAGATACTGCCGTTCCATGATCCTGAAGCATCAGGGGAAGTCTTCCATGGGCACTGTACTCCGGCAATCCGATATAAGGAGTATGTCCTTTCAGTATATAATTGTTTTGTATAAGGATACCGTTCAATACCACTGTTATCATTGCAGGAGACTCCAGCTCGCCACCAGTACCAAATCGGGGTGCTTTCCAGTAAATATCATACACCTGCCATTCCCCGTTTTTTGTATATGCATTGGCCAGTGGGGCTGCCTGTTTATATATACTGCCCACCATCCCGTTCACATAAGTATCGTTATTATCACCATCCAGTACCTGAACTTCATACCGGCTCATTAGAAAGACACCGCTATTCCCGCGGTTTTGACCGTTATGGTTTTCCGGATCCGGAGACCTGAACTCTATATGTAACTGACAATCGCCAAAATGTTCCTTGGTCATAATTGCTCCCGTGCCTGGCCTGACTGATAAGACCCCATTCTCTACATTCCACCGCGGTTTTTCACCCTTTTCATTCACCCATTCAGAAAGATCACCCCCATCGAAGAGTATAATGGCATCAGAAGGTGCGGTACCGGCTGTTTTACCCGGGATGACTTTCTCTGGTACGGGATAATACCATTCGGTCTGTGCAGGTGTCCACTGCGTAAATGCACTGAGAGAATAAATGACACAAATAGTTAAAAAAATACTCTTTTTCATCATGTTATCTTTTACTTTCTATTAATATATTTTTGGTCTATACAGACTATTCCGTATGGAATAACAGGTTACCACCTCTTGTCACAACCAGATATCATCAGGATAGATCACCTTTTCCAGAAAAAGGGCATGTCCCGGTGCAGAGTCACCTGCCACATCTCGGTTTCCGGCTTCAATAATACGTCGAAACCCCTGTTCATCAAGTCGTCCCCTACCCGCTTGTAACAATGTTCCTACAATAGCACGCACCATATTCCTAAGAAAACGGTCGGCTCGGATGGTAAATTCGTACAACTCTTCTTTTTTCTCCCACCGGGCATATTCAATACGGCAATTGTTGGTCTTCACATCGGTATGCAGCTTACTGAAACTGGTGAAGTCTTTATATTCTTTCAATACTTCACAGAGGGTATTCATCGCCTCAATATCGGGTTGAAAAAACACCCGGTAAGAGTATTCATAGAGAAACGGATCTTTCACCGTCGTCACATAATATTTATAAGTACGCGAAACCGCACTGAAGCGTGCATGCACATCCGGGTGCACCTGTCGTATAGTGGAAAGGGAAATATCTTTGGGTAGAAAATTATTGAGTTTGTACACCAGATCATCGGGAGAAAAAGTGTTCCCTTCCCAGTCGAAATGGGCAATCATCTCACGGGCATGCACGCCTGCATCAGTCCTGCCGGCACCTACCACCATCACGTCCTTCCTTAAAATCACAGAGAGTGCATCCTGAAGCGCCTGCTGCACACTCATTCCGTTAGGCTGGATCTGCCAGCCCACATAATTTTTTCCGTTATAGGAAAGTGTGATAAAAAAACGGGACATCCGAAGTTTATAAATTAAGAAACAATTAATTTAGTACGCGGGTGTATAGGGTTCTTCTACCGGCATATGCGGTGCTAGCAGGATCAACCCTCCTACAGCGGCTGCTCCTGCCACAATCCAACCGGCAGCAACGGCATTCCGGTTGACAATCTCTATATAAAATATGTCACCCCGTTGTTGAATATCACGGGATAAGAGGTCATTTTTACTACCTGTTTTTATTATCTCCGAAATAAAAAACACATCTTCAAAAACAGTCTGACTTTTATCCCTGTCATTGACAATGGTTAAATAGCTTCGAAATTTTAAAGGTGTGTCTTCTTCAGTAAAATTGATAAAACGAACAGATGACAGACCTATGTCCCGCTTCTGATAAAGATATGCGGGAATATCCAGATTCAAAACGCGCGACAACGCCATAGGTGAATGAACAACTTTAGAATGAGGAGGAACAAACAAATCACTCTGGGGTAACACAACCCGCCCGGAAATACTTCCCGAAGAAGCACTGTAATTGGTATTTGAGAAATGATAGGTCGTGGTACTTACATCGCCGTGAAAGCGTGCGGTATTATCTCTCAGCTGCACAGCATAGTCCTCAGCAATAATCACCGAACGCGACCAATCTACAAAAACCGGATCATCCGACTCATTATGGATTTCATACACTACTTTCCCGCCCAAATCCTTGAATGAATAGTTCACAGATAAATCGTTACGAGAAGTACGAAATGAACCATCCTGGTTCCGCCGTAACTCTTTTTCATACGACTGAACGGTGGAATAATAATAGGTCGTACAACCGGACGTGAATAATCCCAAGCCTACAATTAAAAATAAAACGGTATTCTTTAAGATCATGAGGAAGATATCTTAATGTGCCAACAGCACGTTTAACTATTCATCTCACGAAGCCTGATTTTAGTAAGCACCTGTTTGGTATTGAGCGGGAAATCACCATCCATCATCCAGGCATAATAACTCGGTTCATTTTTAAGGACTTCTGACACCGGCCTCCCTTTATGTTTCCCAAAATTGAAAACTTCTACCCCTTTCTCATCATAGACAAACCGTCCGGCAAAATCCACATTATTATTGAAACTCGAATACTCTTTTGATAGCACCTCGATATCATTCTCCAGATCAGGATAACGGTCGAGTTGAGATTTCAACACTTCATAAGTAGCGATGGTATCCGCTTCGGCAGAATGTGCATTCTCCAGTTTTTTATTGCAATAAAAGGCATATGCCGCTTCGAGTGTACGCTGTTCCTTTTTATGGAAGATGATCTGCACATCCACAAATTTACGTTTACTCATATCAAAATCCACACCGGCTCGGAGGAACTCTTCCGCCAGCATCGGCACATCAAACCGGCTCGAGTTGAAGCCGGCCAGGTCACACCCTTCCAGTTGGTCGGCCAGTGACCGCGCCACCTGTTTAAAGGTAGGGCAATCTTTCACGTCATCATCAGTGATACCGTGAATCGCTGTAGCCTGGGGAGGAATAGGTATCTCGGGATTGATACGCCGCGATCTTACTTCCTCCTTTCCGTTAGGATGGACTTTTAAAAATGATATCTCTACAATACGGTCGCGAGTGATGTTGATCCCGGTCGTCTCCAAATCGAAGAAGACCAACGGATTCCTAAGATTTAACTTCATCTGGTTATTGTTAGTCATTCAACATCATCGGCATCAGCAACGTCAGCATATCTTCGTTTTCCTCCTTATCTACAGGAAGGATCAATCCCGCACGTGACGGGTCAGAAAGCTCTATCCGCACATCAGAAGAGGGTATATTGTCAAGTATATCAATCAGGAAAGAGGCTTTAAAGCCAATATTCATCACATTCCCTTCGTAAGTGCAAGGAATAGTTTCTTCTGCTGTAGTCAGGAAATCGATATCCTGGGCAGTCACCACTATCTTATCTTCTGAAAGTTGGAATTTAACCAGGTTGCTGGCCGGATTGGAGAATACAGCCACACGTTTGAGTGCGTTCAACAGTGTCAGGCGGTCCAGCACAAAAGTGTTGGGATTATTCTGCGGAATTACTGAATTATAATTGGGATAGCGCCCTTCCACAAACCGGCATACCATCTTGTAAGACGACATGGCAATGTATGCGTTATTTTCATCGAACTTAATCTCTACCGCACCTGACTCTTTCGGTAAGAGCGATTTGAGCAGGGTTGCCGGTTTTTTAGGCAGGATAAATGATGAACGCCCTTCTCCTTTGGTCTCGGTAGTAGTCACACGTACCAGTTTGTGTCCGTCAGAAGCCACGAAAGTAAGATCGTCGGTAGTAATATCAAAATAGATACCGTTCATCACCGGACGCAATTCATCGTCTGCGGTAGCAAAGACAGTCCGGTTGATACCCGAGAAAAGTGTATCGGCCTCCACCGTCAATGTCATAAATGAATCTTTGAGCGGCTTTGGTTCCGGGTATTCATCTCCTTTCAGACCAACAAAATTGTACTTCCCATTATGATAATAGAGAAATATTTCCAACGTTTCGTCATTGATATCGAATGTAAGCGGCTGGTCAGGCAATTCACGCAGCGGATCGAGCAGGTTCCGGGCATTGATGGCCAGGCTTCCTTCACCTTCCGCGCTATTCACCTCCACCGTTGTTTCCAGCCGAGTCTCATTATCAGCTGCGGTTAGTGATAGTGTGCTGCCCTTTAAATCGAGCAAAAAGCAGTCGAGAATAGGCAATGTGTTTTTGGAATTGATAACTCTGCTTATGGCCTGCAAGTGACTCAATAGTGCGGCGCTTGATACTACAAACTTCATACGATAATATTTATTTTTTTATTTATCTTTATCTTCAGCAAATATATAAAATTATCCCGGTGCTTCGATCCTTTTTCCGATAAATTTTCAATGCCTGTTTAAAATTCACATCAACTTCTCGGATGATGTTCTATGATTTCCTGTCGCAGAAAATTGCGGTCGATATGCGTATAAATCTCGGTAGTGGTAATTTTCTCATGTCCCAGCATCTCCTGGATCACCCTTATATTGGCACCCCTTTCGAGCAGATGAGTTGCAAACGAATGACGAAAAACGTGCGGGCTGATTTTCTTTTGCAAACCTACTTCTTCGGCATAACGCTTGATATAATAAAACACCGTGACACGGGAGATCGCTTTGCCACGCGAGCTGACAAAGAGAATGTCTTCATTTCCCTTCCGGATGGGAATTTGATTACGGTAATAAAGCCAATCCTGAATCTTCCGTATCGCCACATCGGAAATAGGTACCAGCCGTTGTTTGCTTCCCTTCCCTTCCACACGTATAAATCCCTCCTTGAAAAAGAGATTCGAGAAACGGAGATTGGTCAATTCGGAAATGCGAAGTCCACAACTGTATAATGTTTCAATAATAGCGTAGTTGCGGGTGCCTTCAGCCGTCGAGACATCAATGACAGCCAGTAGAGAATCGATCTCCTCCACCGATAAAACAACCGGAAGTTTCAGTCCGATCTTGGGAGCCTCCACCAATTCAGCTGGGTCATCCGGACGAATTTTGTCCAGCATCAGAAACCGAAAAAAAGATTTCAGGCCTGATATAATACGGGCAATGGAACGTGGTGAAATATCCTTATCATGCAATTCCGAGAGAAACTCTTCGAGATGGACGGTCTGAACAGATTTCATATCAATCCCTTTGTTTTCCATGAAATCAAGCAATTTCTGCAGATCGGTCATATAGGCGTCAATGCTATTCGCCGATAATCCCCTCTCTAACAGAAGATAACGTTTGTATTTTTCAACCTTTGGATCCCGATCCATCTCAATTTTCATCGAACTCTTTTCTGAGGGTTTCTACCTCTTCAAGATATTCCTGGATTTTATCCAGCACAAAAGCCTTCTCTTTATCCGGTAAAGTCTCTCCTTTTTCCAGTTTTTCCATAAGTCCTATTAACGACTTATTTCCCATTGACCGGAATAACGGTAATATCTTGTGAGTAATTGCCTGAACCATTTTTTCCTCTTTTTTCTGAAAAGCCTCCTGCAACTGGATACGGCACTCTGCCAGTTCATTGATAAACGATTGTAAAATGGCTACAGAAGCCCGTTTGTCATCACTCACAAATTCTATTAACGCTCTGGCTCCCTTCTCATCGAAAGATTGATTTTCTTCCTCAACGAAAGCTTTCTGGCCTGGACTTTCACCTCGCACATGGTGCCAGATTATACTGTATAATCTATCAGAAGTGAACGGTTTAATAAGGAAACCGGTAAATCCTGCGGCCTTCATCTTTTCTCCCGACATATCCGATCTGGCTGACAAGCCTATCACGGGCATATTCTTTATTCGCTCACTTCCTAACCGGCGAATTTTTTCAACCAGTGTCAGGCCGTCGGTACCCGGCATCTGAATATCCATGAACAGGATATCGAATGACATCGACTCAAGGAGCGGCAACACTCTATCAGGATTCATCTCTGTCACACTCGTGACCTTCTTTCTGGAAAGCATTTCAGCAGTCATTGTCAACTGAACGGGGTCGTCATCCACAAGAAGTACGGAGATGCCTTCAAGGTCCTGTGGTACAGTTTCAGAGTTATCCCTGCCCTTACTCTTTGGTTCATTCTCATTTGCATCTTTCAGGGGGATTTCCACAATGAATTCAGAGCCTTCCCCTTTCCGGGAATTGAGACGGATGGTTCCCTTTAATGCCTCTATAAATCCCTTGGTAATGGCCAGTCCCAGACCACTTCCTTCCTCCCCGAGAGGATTATCCAGTTGCCTGAATTCCTGGAAAACGATCTGTTGGTCGGCTTCATCAATTCCCTCCCCGGTATCGTTGACTGAAAACACGAGGCGTTTCGATGAATCTTCGTCTTCTAGCCAAGCGTTTACATGGACACTTCCTTCCGATGTATATTTTACTGCATTGGAGATAATATTGTTCATGATCTGTCGTATCATATAGAGATCCCCATAAACAGCCAAATGTTTCGGCAGTTCATTCTTAACACTGTATTCCAGTCCTTTTCTTGCAGCCAGCGGCTTAAATCCTGAAGTCGTATTCCCAACAAGATCGTACAGGTTAAAGTTCGACTCCTTTAATTGCCAGCTACCCTCCTCTAATTTATGATAATCGAGTAATGCTGAGGCAAGCTCCAGGATATGCTCTCCTGAATTCTTCATATTGTTCAGGTAAGTCTCGTTTTTCGGATTGCCATGGTAATCCATTAATTCAATAAATCCAAGTATTGAACTCATGGGAGCCTTGATGTCATGCGATATGGTAAGCATCAGTTTCTCGCGCGAATCCAGCAAATCGGAAATACGCTTATTGGATGCCTCCAATTGTCTCCTGTAACGTTGACTCTTATTGATATCTATCAGGAAGAGTATGGCAAAAACAAAGGCTATGAGCAATGCCACACAAAAAGCGATAAACATGGTATGTTGCGAATTTGCAAGCATCTCCTCTTTTTCCTTCAGGAGTCTCAACGACTTCTCCAACTCTTCATGTTCAATCCCTTTCAACAGTTCGTCTATCTGCAAAGTAAGCATCCGGTTGGTCTCGGTCATCGTTTCCTGGCGCTTGAGGTAAGCTAACTGGAATTGCCTTTGCCGTTCCAAATCGAGCCTCTCCGAATAACGGACTTTGTTGATAATGGTATCTACGATCAGTTTAAGGTCATTGTCCGATACTATCGACTTTTTTTCTATCACAACGGTTGAGTCGGAACGGGCCACGAATACATCACGTACCCGATCAAGAAAACCTCTCCTGGAGCCGACGACTACACTCGTATCATTCTGATTGACATCAGCGTTATTCAGGTTTTTGCTCTCCAAATAATCGGATATTTCCTTGTTCAGCTTCAGAGGCACATAACTGCTCTCGGTCTGCGCCACTACCCTTGGAGCACGACGGATAGAATCGAGCAATGCGGCAACGTCCTGCAGATTTTCCCTTTTCTTGTCGACCAGCAGTTGAATGGTATCCAATTTCTCTATCCGCGAGGAATCGACAGCAACCTCTTTCAATTCAACCAGATTGGCTTTGATTTTCGGCGCTATGGAATCGTACTTAAGAAAATATTGTTCTGCATTTTCCGCATTAATAAGATTCTGCTCACTCTCAATCTCATAAAGCATGGACAATGTGTTTCCCACAATCAATAATTCTGACATGTCCTCACTGCTTATCCTTTTGTTTGAGTAGTCAACCAAATTATGATAAAGAGCAACAAGCCCAAGTGCCATCACTACCACTACAAGCAAGTATCCTATAATGACTGTAAATTTAATCTTCAATGAGCCTTGTTTTTTATTTTCAGGTAATGATCGCATATCATTTTCAATTGTTTGGAAGAACGTTGTAAAGCTTTATTTTATTGTAGAGTGTTTTCCTGTCGATATTCAAAATAGACGCTGCCATTGTTTTATTACCCTTGGCCAGTTCCAATGCTTCTATAATCTTTTCTTTTTCATAATATTCCTTGCGAAGCCCCTGGATCGGATTTAATAATAGCGTACGGTTTTCGTTCTTTGTTTTGTCCCCAAATAACTCCGGAACAATGGAAGCAGGAATGATTTCATCCTCTGTAAGCAAAGCAGCTTTTATGATGCAGTTCTTCAATTCCTGTATATTTCCCGGCCAGGCATATCCGGTGAGGCGCACCAATACGGCAGGATCAATGGCTTCTATCTTTTTATCAAGTGTGGTATTGGCAAATTGAAGAAAATGATTGGCAAGGAAGCTAATTGCCTCTTTCTTACCTTTCAGGGTAGGTAATATAATACAATCCTGTATTATCAGGTTGTAAAGTTTGGGTATAAGACGTCTTTGCAATTCATCCTTGCTTATTTCGGTACTCATGATCACTTGCGTAAAATCATCGTCCTTTTTTTGTCTGGTAAGGATGTCCAACAACTCATTCTGCTGGTTAATATCGAGATAAGCAGTTTGCCGTATATATAATAATCCACCTTTTGCTTCCTGGAATTTCTGCATAAGTGGCGACCTATCATCACTTCCGTTGGACGATGTACGATAGGAGTTTGCACTATCGGCCGACTTATCATTATCAAGAATTACAAATGGCTTCGATAAATGGATTCCCTTTTCGTAGATATATTTCACTACTGAGAGTTTTCCTGTTCCCGGATCCCCAATAATCAACCGATGTTGGTTATTTTCCGCAGTATGTTCGAGCTCCTTGTAAAGTTTGCTGTATTCTTCACTAGGGAATTTGATAAAATCATCTGAGAACCGGGTCTGTCTCAATACCCGTTCCTGAAGGGTAAAGGCTTCATCTATTTTCTTAAAGAGTTGCTCCGGTTCAATGGGCTTGGAGATATAATCTACTGCGCCCGATTTCATCGACTCGACCGCCGACTCAATGTCTGCATAGCCGGTCATCATGATTACAAGGATATCCGAATCATATTTCTTAACCCAGGAAAGAAAATCGAAACCGTCTGCATCCGGCATCCTTATATCACACAGAATTAAATCAAACGGTTGTTCCTTGACCTTCTGCTTTGCCTCTTTTACACTGGAGGCCGTTTCCACACCGAAGTCTTTTTTTACCAGCCAGGATTTCAGCATCAGACAGACAGTCAGATTGTCGTCAATAACAAGTATATTCCTGTTTATATTATCCATAATAGAATATTGGTTACAACATTCCGGAAGCCTATAGTTTATTTTTCTCTTTTTCCAACTCTCGGGGTATCATCACAGAGGCATAGAGTAAAAATATTGCTCCGACGATCATTGCCAATACCCACTCATTACGTTCCCTGAACATCAGATAGGTCGCTACAATCATCGATATGCATGAAAACAGCTGAAAATTAAACAACCTCTTACCACGTATACTTTTTCCCGGATACGGGTTTGTAAAAGTGATGGCAGAGAAAACTGCCACGGACAAAGCCATTATCCAAGGTGCCACAGCAGGTATGAAAAGATACAATACCGCTGATAATAAAATCAAGATACCGGAAATCCGAAATAGAACATCTTTTACGCGATGCATTGTATATGTGCTAATTATTTGTAAAATATCAACCAGAACCCGATTATGGTCTTACAAATATATTACTTTTTTTTCATTATTTCACCTTAATTCCTTCTCACTTCTTTTCTTTAATGATAAAAATCTCTTCATTTTCCTTTTTCATGAGATAATTTTCTCGTGCAAATTTCTCAAGATCTTCTTTATTGGATTGAAGTTCATTCAGCTTTTCCGTATCTATCTCTGTCTGCTGCCGGTAAAATTCGATCTGGGATTCAAGGTCTTTTATTTGAGCCTCATATTTCATTCTTTTGGTAACACTACTGTCACTGAAGAAAAAGAGCATCGCGATCAGCATAAGAAGAATGATAATCTGATAGACAGTAAGTCCCAGAACTCTTCCTGATCCGAATTTCTTTGTATATTTATTCATTGTTGCACAACTTTTAAGCACTACAAAAATAGCTTCTTTTTTCCAATTGTGCGAACCATTGCAGGGAAATAAATATAAAATATCCATTCTACCTTTTGGGGAAATTGAACAAAATAAAGTACCTTTACGCTCAAGTTAAGAAATTAAAAAAAGGTATGAAACGCGCAAAAGAATTGTTCATACACCATAACATGATTATTGCGAGTTCCATATGATACCTTTAAATTATTCGTGTTAAGCTAAATGGGCAGAGTCAAGCTTGCTTGAGCTATGCCATAGCAGGCGAATATCTAACTTTAGTGAAATTAATAGTTTTAATCATATGAAAAAAGTTATTGCCGCAATTGCGTTGTTATTCGTAACCCTTGCATCCTTTCCCTGTACAAATTTACTGGTAGGGAAGAAAGCTTCCACAGACGGATCTACACTGATCTCCTATGCTGCTGATTCCTATGCACTGTATGGAGAACTGTATCACTGGCCCGCAAGACAATATAGTCCGGGAGAAATGCTCAAAGTATATGAGTGGGATACAGGAAAGTATCTGGGCGAAATACCTCAGGCATTACAGACCTACAATGTGATTGGTAATATGAACGAACACCAGTTGGCCATTGCCGAAACAACTTTCGGCGGACGAAGCGAACTATCCGATTCTACAGGCATTATGGATTACGGAAGCCTTATTTATATTACGCTACAGCGTGCCAAAAACGCCCGGGAAGCCATTAGCGTGATGACCGGACTGGTAAAGGAACATGGCTATTACAGTTCAGGCGAATCGTTTTCAATAGCAGACCCTGAAGAGGTGTGGGTTATGGAGATGATCGGTAAAGGCCCCGGCAATAAAGGGGCTGTCTGGGTGGCTGTGCGTATCCCTGACGATTGTGTATCAGCTCATGCCAACCAGGCACGTATCCAACAATTCCCTTTAAACGATCCCGACAATTGTATCTACTCTCCGGATGTGATCTCGTTCGCCCGTGAGAAAGGATATTTTGAAGGTAACGATACCGATTTCAGTTTTGCCAAAGCATATGCTCCTCTTGATTTCGGTGCACTCCGCTACTGTGAAGCGCGGGTATGGTCGTTTTTCAACAAAGTGAACAAGGATATGGCCCAGTACGTCACCTATGCACAGGGAAAAACTACAGATCCCATGCCGCTTTATATCAAACCCGACAGAAAGTTGAGCGCACAGGATATTCAGGAGATGATGCGCGACCACTATGAAGGAACCGAACTCGATTGGCGCTTCGATGTAGGTGCAGGTCCCTTCAACTCGCCTTACCGTTGGAGCCCGCTCTCTTTTGAGGTTGATTCCGTGGAATATTGTAACGAACGCCCTATCGCTACACAGCAAACAGCCTTTTCATTCGTGGCACAGATGCGTTCCTGGCTGCCTGATGAAATAGGTGGGATCCTCTGGTTTGGTATCGATGATGCGGCACAAACGGTGTACTATCCGTTCTATTGCGGCCACACCGAAACACCTCACGAAATGACTGCCGGAAATGGCGACCTGCTCACTTTTTCATGGACATCCGCTTTCTGGATTCACAATTGGGTCTCCAATATGGTGTACACCCGTTACAGCGATATGAGCGTAGACATGAAAAAAGTGCAATCAAAACTCGAAAACCAATTCCGAACCGCACAACCCGAAGTGGAACAGGAAGCGGCACGGCTCCGTGAACAATCTCCCTCACAAGCTGTTCAGTATCTTACACAATACACTAACAGCCTTGTAAAAGAAGGGGTAGCAGAATGGAAAAAACTGGGTGAATATCTTATGGTGAAATATGTAGACGGTGTAATCAAAAGAGAGGAGAACGGACAATTTAAGCGCAACCCATACGGGGAACCGGCTTCTCCTTTACGCCCGGGATATTCGAACGAATATTACAGAAAGATAGTCGACCAGACTGGCGAAAAATACAAAGTACATCCTATTGAATAAACAAAAAATAAGACTGTTTTAACATGGAAGAAGAAACATTATTAGCCCAGGTCACCGATAAGGCTATATCCTGGATTAAAGGAAATTACGATGCTGAGACGAAAGAAGAGGTACAACAAATGCTCGACAGCGACGATAAAACAAAACTGATCGATGCATTCTATAAAGATCTTGAATTCGGCACCGGCGGTCTGCGCGGCATCATGGGTGCCGGCAGTAACCGAATGAACATCTATACGGTAGGTTCTGCCACACAAGGGCTTTCAAATTACCTCAAAAAAGAATTTGCCGACCTGGATGAGATCAAGGTAGTGATCGGGCATGACTGCCGTAATAACAGCCGTAAATTTGCTGAAATCTCGGCTGATATCTTCAGTGCAAACGGTATCAAAGTATATCTTTTTGAGAATCTGCGTCCTACCCCTGAAGTATCTTTCGCTATCAGAAGGCTGGGATGCCAGAGCGGAATTATGATCACCGCTTCACACAATCCCAAAGAATACAACGGTTATAAAGCTTATTGGAACGATGGTGCGCAGGTACTTGCCCCGCACGATAAAAATATCATCGCCGAGGTGAACCGTATTAAATCGGTAGATGATATCCGTTTTGAGGGAAACAAAGACCTGATCGAGATTATTGGAAAGGATATGGACAAAGCGTTTATCGAAGAGGTAAAAAAACTGGTGCTCTCTCCGGAGGCCATTACCCGCCATAACGACCTGAAGATTGTCTATACTCCGATTCATGGAGCCGGAAGCACGCTCGTGCCTGATGCTTTGAGAGCTGTAGGCTTCACCAATATCATCTCCGTACCTGAACAGGATGTGATAAGCGGAGATTTCCCGACTGTGGTATCCCCCAACCCGGAAGAATCGGCAGCACTCGATCTGGCTATCAAAAAGGCCACTGAAACCGGTGCCGATCTGGTGATGGCGACCGATCCCGACGCAGACCGTATCGGTACGGCTATCCGCGACAATAAAGGGAATTTCATCTTAGTCAACGGTAACCAGACGATGCTGATCTGCCTCTATTACCTGATGACCCGTCGCGATGAACTGCAACTACTTACGGGTAAGGAATATGTAGTAAAGACAATTGTCACCACCGAACTGGTAAAAGAAATTGCCGATAAGAGAGGAATTGAGCTCTTCGACTGCTATACCGGTTTCAAATGGATCGCAGAGATCATCCGCCAGAACGAGGGAATAAAAAAATATATCGGAGGAGGAGAAGAGAGTTACGGCTTTCTGGCCGGCGACTTCGTACGCGACAAAGACTCTGTATCGGCCTGCACCCTGTTCGCAGAGATAGCAGCCTGGGCACGTGACAACGGGAAGAGTATGTACGAATTATTGCAGGATATCTATCTGGAATACGGCTATTCCAAAGAAGTAGGTATCTCCCTCGTACGCAAAGGCAAGGAAGGTGCCGATGAGATAGAAGCTATGATGAAGAATTTCCGGGTGAACCCCCTGACTTCTTTGGGCGGCTCTCCGGTTACCCTCGTGAAGGATTTTGCAAAACTGGAGGCTGTGGATCATCTTCACAGCGAACATATCTCCCTTGAAATGCCAACCACCTCCAACGTGCTGCAATTCTTCACGGAAGAAGGTACAAAACTCTCTATCCGTCCTTCAGGCACAGAGCCAAAGATCAAATTCTATATTGAAGTGAAGGGTGGACCGGCAAAAACGAGAGAGGCTCTGGAAGAAGCGGAAGAGGCAGCAAACAGGAAGATCAGTGCTATTCGCGAGGAATTGGGGATATAATTGATGTGATGATTTACAGATTTGATGATGTGATGATTAGAAATTCAATTAGCACATTATTTTAGTCTTGGTTCTTGATTCTAAAAGTCTTTTAAATATGAAACGAAAACTAACAATAGCTTTGGTGGCGCATGACCACCGCAAAGCCGATATGGTGGAATGGGTGGTTTTTAATGCCGACTTTTTGTCGAAGCATCACCTCGTTTGCACCGGCACCACCGGAACACTGGTACGTGATGCTTTGTACGAAAAAGGAGTCTATCCTGAATTCACCATCATGAATTCAGGGCCGATGGGCGGCGATGCAGAGATTGCCGCTATGGTGGTTCGTAAGGAGATAGATCTGGCCGTTTTTCTGATAGACGACCTCAATCCGCAACCTCACGAAGCAGATATCATGATGTTGCTTCGCCAGTGCCGGGTGCATAATGTACCCATAGCCTGTAACCGGTACAGCGCCGACCTCATGATCACCAGTAATCTATGGGATGATGATGACTATACTCCATCCCCACCCCGGTATGAGAAATTTGACAGGGAATCGTTGAATCTCTGAAACAACGATTAACTAAAGATTTGATCCCTCATCAGCCGACAATAGCCAATGAGGGATTTTTTAATAGATGGTTATCCTTCATAATGCGGACAAAAGCAAAACTAAAAGTCACAGCCTACCACAAGGAATTGGAAAACAACCTGTGAACTTTTAAATATAGCGCAACAAATAACTAAAGATGAGTAAGAATTGTATCACAAAATCCGCGATAATTCAAATTATCGCGGATTTACGCGATACTCCATATTATTGTTTAAGTATGCAATAATTTAAAATATTGCGCTAATATGCAATATTATATTTAACTTTGTGATTCAATTATAACAACCATAACATGATAGCAGTTATAAAAGGGGATATCATCGCATCAAGGAAGCTGACAGATCAGGAGAAATGGCTGTCACCATTAAAGAACCTGTTGTCCACATGGGGAAAGACTCCCGAGCAATGGGAGTTGGTGTGGGGTGATTTTTTTCAGATAGAGATTGATCACCCGGAAGAAGCACTCCAAAAAGCCTTTATCATAAAGACGCTGATAAAAAAAACAGAACCACTGGATGAGCAAAAAAAGATCAGTCCCATAGATGTGAGAATAAGCATAGGGATAGGAGAAAAGACCTATACGGGTGTAAAAATATCAGAAAGTAACGGATCAGCATTCATCTACGCCGGTGAAAAATTTGATGCCCTTAGAAAGGAAAAGATCACTATGGGGATAAAAAGCCCCTGGTCGCCTTTTGATGAGGAAATCAATTTATATCTGAAATTAGCCGGCACTTTTATGAATAAATGGACTATATCTTCGGCAGAGTTGATGCACGCAGTACTTCAAAACAATACATATACACAGCAAGAGATTGGGAAATTGTTGGGAATAAAACAAAGCGGCGTCAGTGGAAGATGGAATCGGGCCAATGTAGAAGAAGCATTGGATGTGGAAAAGATGTATCGAAAAAAGATTAAAACTCTACTATCATGATATTGCTCATCAAACTCATATTGGCTCACTTTATCGGGGATTTTTTATTGCAACCCAAATCGTGGGTTAAAGAGAAAGAGACTAAAAAACTCAAATATCCTCAATTCTATCTGCATATTTTACTGCACGGCATATTATACCTATTGATACTTTGGGATTGGAACTATTGGCTTTTGGCATTGGTACTGATGTTTGCACACGGGATAATTGATATAGTAAAACTATATGCCCAAAAAGAAGACAACAAACCCAAGTGGTTTTTGATAGACCAGGGGCTGCATATCATCACCATCGTCGTATTATGGTATATTTGGAGCGGATTAAGTTTCAATTTTCATGAATGGTTCGATAATGTAAATGTATGGATTTACATCACAGCGATACTTTTTTTAACGGTAGTAAGCAGTATAATCATACAGGTTCTCATGTCCAACTGGTCAAAATCGTTGAACGACAATAACGATGCATCCCTGGCCAGTGCAGGCAAGTATATCGGTATATTAGAGCGATTATTTATCTTTACATTTATATTAACCGGTAATTGGGGAGCTATCGGATTTTTACTGGCTGCAAAATCGGTTTTCCGTTTTGGGGATTTAAGGGAATCAAAAGACAGAAAATTAACAGAATATATTTTAATCGGGACCTTACTCAGTTTTGGTATAGCCGTAGCTACAGCAATGCTTGTACTGGAATTACAATGAGATTATATCAATAACTCTTCCTCGCAGAGGCTAACGGACATTTATATAAAAGGGATGAAACATTCAATCCCTTTTTTTGTTTTAATAAAAGATGATTGTAACAGGGCACCGATATGAAGACTCATACGACAAATTATTTCAATACATTGATTGAAGTGGCGGAAGATACAAAAGTAAACTGTGGAACAATACCGCCTGCAAAAGATAAAAAGACCGTCGCACAAATGCAATACGAACTGCTGGATGGTAATCCATACAACTACAGTTCCGATGATGTACTGTTTCTGGTATATGCAGAAAGGAATAATATCCCCCAAGATGAATATCCCCGGGCAAGGGAACAGTTCTTCTCGAAAGGACAACCCTGCATGCGCACTTCACCATTGACAAAAAATTACGGCTTTGGGATTCATAGTAACAGTGAAGGGAAAATTGCCTTCTATGGCATGGAGACGGAAGAGTATAAACAGCTTTTAGCTGACTCATCCGTAAAAAAGATAAAAGCGATGAAACGGGGATGATAACGAACAAACAAATTTTATAAAAGTATGAATAAACTAATTGCAATAGTATCACTAATGGTCATAGTACAATTAAGTCCGGCCCAGTCTTTGAAAACGGTCTCCTATATGGACGGGACACAGGAATTGAATGGGTTAGTCACTGCCAATGCAGGGCGACAATTACCCGGCGTATTAATCCTGCCAGCATGGAAAGGTGTTGACAATGAAGCCAGAACGGCTGCTTTAGAATTGGAAAAAGAGGGTTACATTGCCTTTATTGCTGATATTTACGGCAAAGGGAATATCCCGGAGGACAATGCATCCGCCGCAAAATTATCCGGGTCCTACAAAAGCGACTATAAAGCGTATCAGCACCGGATCGCTTTGGCGTTAGAGCAACTGGAAGAGCAAGGTGCTTTGCCTGACAAGATAGCAGTCATCGGTTATTGTTTCGGTGGGACAGGAGCCCTGGAAGCGGCACGTGCAGGATTTGACGTACAGGGAGTAGTCTCTATACACGGAGGATTGGGTAAAGACAAAAGCAGACCGAATACACCCATAAAAACAAAAGTATTGGTGGAACATCCGGCAGAAGACAAGAGTGTATCCCAGGAAGATTATGACAGTCTGGTGAAGGAACTGCGGGATGGCAATGCCGACTGGCAGATCATTATATACGCTAATAGCGGACACACCTTCACCAATCCCGAGTCGCACGAATACAACGAAGTTATGGCCCAAAGAGCCTGGAAACATACATTGATGTTTCTCGAAGAGATATTAAAATAACAAACATTTTTGCGAATTTCTAAACACAAAATAAAAGTATCCTGACAAAAAACGAATTGGCGGGGTATATCTCTATATCCCGTTGAAAACGGAAAAGTAAAATTATGAGCAAAGTAAAGATCAACAATACAGATTTGAAGATAACCCGCATCAATCTGGGTGGAAATGTATTCGGATGGACACTGGATGAAACCAGGTCCTTTGAAATTCTGGACAAATTCATTGAAAAGGGTGGAAATTTCATCGATACCGCTGATACTTATCCCTGGTGGGTAAACGGCACAGGGGGATTATCGGAAACCATTATCGGAAAATGGATAAAATCAAGAGGGAATCGGCAGGATTTGGTCGTAGCTACCAAAGTCGGTTCTGAAACCAATGAGCACACTTCTGATATCAGCAGGAAGCATATCCTGCAATCTGTAGATGAGTCATTGCAACGGCTTCAGACCGATCATATCGATCTCTATTATACCCACTTCGATGATGAAAAGACGCCTGTCGAAGAAACATTGTCTGCTTACGACGAAATCATAAAGGCCGGAAAAGTTCGCTACATAGCCGCGTCCAATGTTTCACCCGAAAGATTGACAGCTTCTTTTGAAGCGGCGGAAAAAAACAACTTTCCCAAATATGTCGCTCTTCAACCGCATTACAATCTAATAGAAAGAGCAAAATATGAGAATGACTATTTACCTCTGGTGGAAAAATATAATTTAAGCGTATTCCCTTACTGGTCTTTGGCAGCGGGTTTCCTTACGGGAAAATACCGCTCCGAAGCCGATTTCAAAAAGAGTGTAAGAGGGGCGGGAGCAAAAAAATACCTGAATGAGAAAGGTTTTGCCGTTTTAGATACTTTGGATAAAGTTTCTGCCAAACACGGCACATCACAGGCGGCAGTCGCGTTGGCATGGCTCCTGGCACAACCGCATATAGGTGCGCCCATTGCAAGCGCGACAAACCAAAACCAACTGGAAACTCTATTTGTGGCAACCAAACTGGATCTGGATAAAGAAGACCTGGATTTACTTGATAAAGCGAGTAAATAAAACAGCTCAGTATTTCGCCTTATTACAAAGAGCTGAAAGAATAATCTGCAAATAAGATACGCACATATAATATTGGAAAAGAGGGATATATCAACATGATTTAACCCTCTTTTTGCTTGAATAATCTATTTGAAACAAACCCAAATATTCAATTCCCACAGTCTGAAAGATCTTTCTGAGACTATAAAGATCAATTTTCAGGATGGAATTTATCGGGAACGACTCTTAGCATCTCTACAAAACAGTCTGATAATTGTTCGGGTAGAAGTAGGGTAACTACATCATCCAGCTTCAAACCATATTTGTGTGAGAATTCTCTTATTTGCCGCTTTCGGAATATTTCCTTCAAGGCGGTACGTACCGATAAATCAGGATATCTTAATATGAAGCAAAGGAAATCAAAATATTTCTCTTTCATTTCAATATTTATCCTTGGGGATTGTTTTTTACTTATCTTCACCAGTGCCGACTGAACTGTTGGAGGCGGCATAAAACTAGCCGGAGGAACAGTATAGATTAATTCTAAATCATAAAACGTATGGTAAAACAGCACGTAGGGATTGAAAACTCTTCTCCGGAAGAGCTTTTGAGCCGCCTCTAACTGTATTACCAGACTCCCTTTTTCAAAAAATTCCGTATTATTATACATCAACGATCTAAGTATGTAAGAGGTAATACCATAAGGTATATTAGAAACTGCCTTGAATTGTTTCTGAGGTATCCGGAATTTCCTGAAATCTGAATTAACGACAGTAATATTTTTGTTGAAAGCAAATCTCGTTCTTAATTCAGCAACGAGACCAGGATCACTTTCAATAGCTATTACATTTCCTGAATATCTGACCAGATGGCCTGTAAGGAATCCCCGGCCTGCACCAATATCCAGGACCAGATCATTTTTTTGTATTTCAGCTAAGCGGATGGAATCTTCTATTAATTGTGTATCTATTATAAAGTGTTGTCCTGTAAATCTTACAGGAACTCTATTTTTGTTCATTGTACATTTCTTTTGGATGAATACTGCACTGAAGAGAGATCACAGAAAAGTGACAGACAGTATTATCCTGCAGAAATAACAAGACTGCATTGCCTTAGCTCAAAAAAGAAAACAATGCAAAACAAATAGTATTCTTCTTTTAAAAAAGGAGAAAACAAATAAAATAATCAAAGGACCGTCTATCACTTAGATAGCAGTCCACGGTCTGCTGAAATACATAATGTGTATATTTATTGTTACAAAAGTACACGATTTTTCTTTAAAAACTGATACCTTTGATGGTAGATAACGACTTTACTACATGAAATTGATAAAACGAATAATGATAATCCTTGTAAGCATTGTATTGCTGTTGAGCATTACGATATTTTTCTATATCCGGCAACCGAAGTTCGGCAGAGCTCCAAGCGGGGAACGACTCGAGCAACTACAACAATCCCCGAATTACAAAGATGGACAATTCCGGAATATCCGTCATACACCCAATTTCAGCGGAGATCAATCGCCTGCAAAAATCTTTTTCAATTTCCTTTTTAAGAAAGTTCCACGTACAAGACCCGTTGACGAGATCCCGTCTCTGAAGACAGATTTGAAAAATCTGCCCATCCATGAAAATGTGCTGGTATGGTTCGGCCATTCCTCTTATTTTATCCAACTCAACGGAAAGCGGTTTCTGGTCGATCCGGTTTTTAGTGGCAACGCTTCGCCGGTACCTAATTCCAATAAATCATTCAATGGGACAGATGTATATTCGGCCGATGATATGCCTGAAATTGATTATCTGCTTATCACTCATGATCATTACGATCACCTTGATTATCCGACAATAATGAAATTGAAACCAAAGATCGGGCACATTGTCTGCGGTCTGGGTGTAGGAGCACATTTAGAGTACTGGAAATTCGACCCTGGAAAAATTACCGAGAAAGATTGGAACGAAAGTATGTTTATTTCCAATAATATCACCCTGTATACTGCACCGGCACGCCATTTTTCAGGCAGGAGTTTTTCAAGGAACAACACTCTTTGGCTGGCATTTATTCTACAAACCAAAGAGTTAAAATTATATCTCGGGGGCGACGGTGGATATGACACCCATTTTGCTGAAATCGGAGAAAAATTCGGTGGATTTGATCTGGCGATTCTGGAGAACGGCCAGTATAATCAGGCGTGGCGAGCCATCCATCTACTGCCCGAGGAGGGATTACAGGCAGCAAAAGACCTAAAAGCAAAACGCTTGTTTCCCGTCCATTCTTCTAAATTCAAATTAGCTCACCATCCCTGGGATGAGCCGTTAAAAACCATAACCGAAATGAATGAGCAAGGAGATCAGATACCACTGGTAACTCCCAGGATCGGCGAAGTTGTCTATCTGAACGACACTACACAGGTTTTCAGTAAATGGTGGGAGGGGATTAATTGAAATCTGAATAATATTAACTACTTTTGTCGCCGAAGACAATCAGCTCCATTTGATGCCAAACCCATCAGTTGAAATGTTGCCTTCTTTTCAAGTTGATCATCGATGCAGAAATGGAAAGAAACGAAACAAGTCAATACACTTTTACCATTATTGTCCCGATTTACAATGAAGCAGAGAACATCAATCGGTTAGAAGAAAAACTACAAAACTTCTTACCTCAGTCGCTATATCCTGCTTGTGTACTGTTTGTCAACGACGGTTCGACCGACGGCAGCCGGGAAAAAATACATAGTATCTGCGAACGGAACCCCCATTTTTTCTATCTTGACATGAAAAAGAATGGTGGACTGAGTGCTGCTTTAAAAGCCGGATTCGATTACTGTTTTTCGGAATTCGTGGGCTATATGGATGCCGACATGCAGACTGATGCCGATGATTTCAACCTGCTACTCCCTCATCTGGCCGAATATGAATTGGTAACAGGTATACGTGCTAACCGCAAAGACTCGTTCTTCAAGAACCTGCAATCAAAAATAGCCAACGGATACCGGCGGATGATGACCGGTGACGGCGTATCTGATACCGGCTGTCCTCTAAAAGTGTTGCATACCGGGTACGCCAAACGTGTACCAATGTTCAACGGAATGCACCGGTTCCTTCCGGCACTCATTCTGTTGCAAAACGGCAGGATACAACAAATCCCGGTACGTCACTATCCCCGTATAGCAGGAAAATCGAAATATCATCTGTGGAACCGGCTTACCGGCCCTTTTATCGACTGTTTTGCTTACCGGTGGATGAAAAAACGCTATATCAATTACCAGATCAGTGGAACCAATTTAGATTGATCTATGCAGGGAACAACCATCTGGATTTACGGAATTGGCTTTTTAGCCCAGATCTTCTTCTCGGCACGAATACTTTACCAGTGGATTGTAACCGAGAAAGCAAAGAAAATAATCTCGCCCCCTATATTCTGGATCCTGAGCATTTTCGGTTCCTACCTGCTTTTTATTTACGGGGTACTCAGAAACGATTTTGCCATTATATTCGGGCAATTCATTGCATATTATATCTATCTCTGGAACCTCAATATGCAGGGAATCTGGAAACAAATACATGTCGGACTGAAAGCCATTCTCCTATTAACACCGGTGATAGCGGTTGCATTACTGATGCGCGACATGAATGCTTTTACCACCCTCTTTTTCCGGCAGAAGGATATACCTGTCTGGTTACTGATCTTCGGTTCAGCCGGTCAGGTGCTCTTTACATTCCGTTTCATCTATCAATGGATCTATTCTGCCCATCTTCATCGGTCGGTACTGCCAATCGGTTTCTGGATTATCAGCCTACTGGGATCAGGTATCATCGTCGCTTACGGGATCATTCGCCACGACCCCGTCCTCATACTGGGACAATCGGTAGGTTTTGTGGCTTATGTACGTAACATCATGATTGGCTTACAGGCTAAAACAAATGTGCCAATATGAATAATCCCGACAAGTCGGGATGTGTAGTGCCAAGGTGAATAATGATGTTAGAAGAAAAGAAGTCGGAAGTGTAGTTAAAGTGTCCTCGGCAATATGTGCTTCGCACGATAATTGGTAATTGGTAATTAGTAATTAGTAATTGGAAATTAGTAACTCGGATGAAAACTAAGTATCTCTATCTCTTTTGGTTTATAGCGCTGCTCCCGGTTATGGTTTTACGGGACTATACCCCCAACAATGAGTTACGTTACCTGAGCATTATTGATGAAGCTTTGCGTAACGGCAACTTTTTTACTTTCACGCTGGATGGTGAGATCTATGCAGATAAGCCACCTCTCAGCTTCTGGCTGATGATGGCAGGGAAAACATTGCTCGGCAGCCACCAAATGTGGTTTCTGTCGCTCTTATCGTTTTTGCCCGCATTGGTAGTGTTGATGGTGATGGAGAAATGGATGAGAAAAGAAAAATCTTTTGCCTACCAACCCGATGGTTTGCTGATGCTGATGACCGGCGGTTTCTTTCTGGCGCTCACCATTACTATTCGGATGGATATGCTGATGGTGATGTTTATCACCCTTTCACTCTACACTTTTTTTAAGATATACCAGGGGGAAGGAAAAAAACGGGATGCTTACCTGTTTCCGCTCTATGTCTTTCTGGCTCTTTTCTCAAAAGGCCCCGTCGGCATATTGGTTCCGTTGCTCTCCACCCTGATATTTCTTCTCTGCCGGGGTAAAATCCGTACATGGCAACAATATTGGAGTTGGAAAAGCTGGCTGGTTCTACTGCTGGGATGTGGTATCTGGTTTACCGGTGTTTATATGGAAGGAGGAGATGCCTATCTCAATAACCTGTTAGTACATCAAACAGTGGGAAGAGGAGTGAATGCTTTTCACCATAAATCTCCGTTCTATTACTATGCTATTGCTATCTGGTACTTGCTGGCCCCCTGGATGTTTTTATGCGTGGGACTAATCATTGCCGGAGTGGTTCGCAAAAAAATCCAAACCGAGACCGAAAAGTTTTTTCTTACTATTATCCTGACGACTTTCGTCATGCTATCCCTGATCAGTTCCAAGTTGGCAGTCTACCTGCTTCCCGCTATACCGTTTCTGATCTATCTCCCGGCCATGCTACTCGATAAATTCGATGAGAAAAACATCTGGTTACGGCTTTCGGTAGCAGTGCCTGCCGTCGTTTTCGCAGTAGTGCTGCCGGCTGTTTTTTATATAAAGGGAGTCGACGAAATCTCTTATATCGCCGTACCGCTGGTGTATGCGGCGGCAACTGTCATCTCCCTCGGCGGACTCACGGTTTTATATCTGCTTTTCCGGAAAAAAGCGCTCCGTAAATCTATCCGCGTGATGACTTTCACCCTTTTATTGACTATCTTTATCGCCGGATTAGCCTTGCCTCAGTTGAATCCTTATATGGGATGGAACACATTATGCAACGAAGCGATTCGTATTGCGGAAGAGAAAGGCACTTCCGAATATTATGTGTATAAGATTTCACGGCCCGGAAGTATGGATGTTTTTCTTGGAAAAGAAGCCATAGTTGCTTCCGAAGAAGATATACTGAACAATACATTATCCGGCCAACTGCTACTGTTACCCGAGAAAGCAGTATTGAATAACAGTCAGATTCAATCTGTTATATCAGGCAAAGAGCAACACAAAACCGGCCCTTACCTCATTATTGTTTTATAATCTGATGAAGATGAAGATATTGGTTACCGGCACCGCCGGATTTATTGGTTTTCACGTCGTACGCGAATTAGTCCGGCAGGGATATGATGTGGCCGGTCTCGACAACATCAACGCTTATTATGATATACAACTAAAATATGCCCGTCTGGCCGAAACAGGCATACCACAGGAGAAAATAAAAGAGGGCGAATGGGTACAGAGCGATAAATACCCGACCTACCGTTTTATCCGGCTTGACCTGACTGATGCCAAAGGACTTCTCACTCTCTTTCGTGAAGAACAATTCACACATGTCCTCCATTTTGCTGCACAGGCCGGGGTCAGGTACTCCCTTAAAAATCCTCTTTCATACATCAATTCCAATATAGTGGGTTTTACCCACCTGCTGGAGGCATGCCGTTCCTATCCTGTCCGGCATTTCCTTTATGCCAGTTCCAGCAGCGTCTACGGAGACGACACTCCCTCTCCTTACAAGGAATCGGCCCAAACCGATCATCCCGTAAGTCTTTATGCGGCTACTAAAAAAGCAAACGAGTTGTTGGCCTATTCCTACAGCAAACTTTATGGAATAGCTGCAACCGGTATCCGTTTTTTTACGGTCTATGGCCCCTGGGGACGTCCCGACATGGCTCCATGGTTGTTTATATCGGCCATTACGGCAGGAAGGCCTATCAAGGTTTTCAACAACGGGGAAATGCAGCGTGATTTCACCTATATCGACGACATTGTGGAAGGAGTACTCAAAATTATGCCTGCTCCTCCGCAAGCCGAGGTTCCCAATGTAGTATATAACATGGGCTGTGCTTCGCCCGTACAACTGATGGATTTCATCCGTATTATCGAAAAAACCACCGGAAAGAAAGCTGTCAAGGAGATGGCAGATATGCAACCCGGAGATGTAGTATCTACTTATGCCGATACATCATTACTCGAACAGAAGTTTGGATACAAACCCCGTACATCGGTTGAGACCGGTATCAGGAATTTCTACGACTGGTTTAAGGAGTATCGTCACGGGTAAATATCTGTTCAAGGAATACAATCCCGGAGAAAACAAGCTGTACAAGAAATATTTCTCCAAAGTGACAGGTCTTTGGCCCTGCCCGATTTTCGGATAGTGCCAATTTTCAGTTTTTTGTCCCAAATAATTTTATCAAACCGAAAAAATATGCTATTTTTGTAAGCCTGTTAAAAAGATGGTTTTTAGGGACGTTCTTCATCAGGTTGAACAGGCTGAAGAAAGGTATAACAGCCGGTATGAGGCCAAAAGAGATAACAATAACAACGATTAATAAGAACTCTTTTAACAAATAAAATTCAATAAAGTTATGATTAAAGTAGGTATTAACGGATTTGGCCGCATCGGACGCTTGGTATTCCGTGCTGCACAAAACAGAAATGATATCCAGATCGTGGGTATCAACGACTTGCTCGATGTTGACTACATCGCTTATATGTTAAAATATGACACGATCCATGGTCAGTTCACCGGATCGATCGATGTGAAAGACGGTAATCTGGTAGTAAACGGAAACACCATCCGTGTATCTGCTGAAAGAAACCCGGCCGACCTGAAATGGGATGCCGTAGGTGCAGAATATGTAGTTGAATCTACCGGTTTGTTCCTTTCTAAGGATAAAGCCCAGGGCCACATTGACGCTGGTGCAAAATATGTAGTGATGTCTGCTCCTTCTAAAGATGATACCCGTATGTATGTTGTCGGAGTAAACGAAAATACCTACACCAAAGGCGAACAATTCGTTTCTAACGCTTCTTGTACTACCAACTGTCTTGCACCCGTAACAAAGGTGTTGAATGACAAATTCGGCGTACTTGAAGGATTGATGACTACCGTACACTCCACCACTGCGACACAGAAGACTGTGGACGGTCCTTCTGCAAAAGACTGGAGAGGTGGACGCGCCGCATCTGCCAACATCATCCCTTCTTCTACAGGAGCTGCCAAAGCAGTAGGTAAAGTAATTCCCGAACTGAACGGTAAATTAACCGGTATGTCAATGCGCGTTCCCACTCTGAACGTTTCTGTAGTCGACCTGACTGTACGTCTGGCAAAAGAAACCACTTACGCAGAGATCTGCGCTGCTATGAAAGAAGCTTCTGAAGGCGAACTGAAAGGTATTCTCGGATATACCAACGAAGATGTGGTATCGAGCGACTTCATCGGTGATGCACGCACTTCTATCTTCGATGAAAAAGCAGGTATCCAGTTAAGCCCGACTTTCGTAAAGGTAATCAGCTGGTATGACAACGAATGGGGTTATTCCAACAAAGTACTCGACCTGGTTGCCCACATGGCAAAAGTAAACGGATAATACACCGTTATAACAATTATAGAAAACGCCTCCAAACGGGGGCGTTTTTTTGTGGTTGTTTTGCTCTTCCCGGCACCCCATGCTTCAAGGCACAAAAAAAGCCGGACAGCAACTGTTCGACTCTTTTTGTTCAATTACATTGGACTATCTCTCGCCATGACATAGCCCAAGCAAGCTTGACCCTGTCCATTTAGCTTAACGAAATAGTTCAAATATTCCGGTGTTATATTTTATTCCGGATGAATTGATTCTGTAGGACATACTTCGGCACAAGAACCGCAGTCAGTACATACATCCGGGTCAATCACATAAATATCGCCTTCCGATATAGCCTCAACAGGGCACTCGTCGATGCATGTTCCACAGGCAATGCAACTATCGTCAATTACGTAAGCCATAATAATAGTAAAAAATTAGTTATTGTAATTAGTTTATATTGATGCAAAGATAATCAGTTTTTTTCTAATACAAAAGAGGTGTAAAATATTGCCCGTTATTTAGAATCTGTATAAATTTCCCGTATCATCTTATTCCTTATATTTTGATAAAATAGCCGTTATAACCTATTCGAAACACAATAACCGACGAAGAATAACGTTTAAGATAACATATGATCAAAAAGGCAACATACTTTCTTCTATTGATCCTGATTTCAGGAAATCTCCATGGTCAACAGCGTAAGTTGCAGCATCGTCCTTATGCCGATCAGCGGCTGTTTCATCTGGGATTTACACTCGGATTACATACGCAGGATCTGATACTCACCCAATCGGGATTTATCAATGAAAACGGAGAGGTTTGGTTTTCTGAAATCCCTGCTTATTCGCCAGGATTTGCGATCGGCATCATCGGGGATATGTACGTCAACAGGTTTATGAATCTCCGGGTGACACCCTCGCTTTATCTGGGCGATAAAAAATTTGTATTCAGGGAACAATCATCAGGGGAAGAATTCGCTACACATATCCGTAACAACTATATCACCCTGCCGTTACATCTGAAAATCTCTGCCGACAGGATCAATAATTTCCGTACGTATGCCCTGGTGGGAGGGTATGGCAGTCTGGAACTGGCTTCTATTAAAAACCGTGCTGTACTGTTAAAACCATATGATGCAGGAATTGAGTTTGGTGTAGGATGTGATTTTTATCTGCCGCTTTTTAAACTGGCTCCGGAGTTGAAATTCAGTTTCGGCCTTGTGGACATACTGGAAAAGGAAAGGAATGACCTGAAAGATGATGATCTCCGGAAATATGCCAATTCACTGTCGAAAGCTGTTCAACGAATGATCACACTCAGTTTTCACTTCGAGTAATATTATTTTCGAGGGCGGCTCGATATAAAAATTTCTCTAATTACGGCTGGCTGTATAGTCTATTTTTCCTTTTTCGAAAAGGGATGCATAACTCCTTTTCCCCCTGAAATAGAAATCGATTAAGATGCTCTTCCGGTATTGTGTAGGGATAAGTTCCATAGTTGCTTTTCGCAGGTTCTCTCTCCGTACAGGCTTATAGTACGGCCTCATCTTCAGGAAATCTCTATAAGCATCGATCACCGCCTGTGCACTTTGGATGTTTCCTCTTAGCAAAAGACGCAAACCAGCCAGGATATCGAAGAAAATTCGTATGGTAAAGGTGGAATAGTATATTCGTTGCGGTATATTTTTATAGAGCATCAGCAGGTTATTGCGGAAATTCAGATACATCTTTTTCGGATTATCCTGGTTCAGTGATGCCCCGCCTACATGATACACTACAGATGCAGGTACACACATCACCCTCCTGCCCCGCGCATTCAACCGCCAGCAGAGGTCTATTTCTTCCATATGCGCAAAGAAACGTCCATCTAAACCTCCGGCTTCCGTGTACTCTTTCCTCCTGATACAAAGGCATGCTCCCGTCGCCCAAAAGACCGGCATCTCGTCATCATACTGCCCCCTGTCTTCTTCCACCACATGCAGTATTCTTCCTCTGCAAAAGGGATAACCATAACGATCGATAAATCCTCCTGATGCTCCGGCATATTCAAACCGGTTTTTATCTTTGTAAGCACGTATTTTCGGCTGTACCGCCGCCACTTCGGGATGAGCATCCATATAGGATATCAGAGGCTGCACCCAATCCGGCGTAGTTTCTACATCAGAATTAAGCAATACTACATATTCCGAATCTACTTGCTGCAACGCCTTATTATACCCCTCGGCAAATCCCCAATTCTTATCCAGCACAATCACCGGCAGGTCTGGATAATGTGTCCGGAGAAATTCCAGCGAATCGTCACTTGAATTGTTATCAGCCACAATCACATTGCACTCTTCGCTCAATGAATGTTGCAGCACTGAAGGAAGAAAACGCTCCAGCAATTTTCTCCCGTTCCAGTTCAATATGACGACAGAAGTTTTCACTAATTAAAATTACCAATGACTAATTACCAATTACAGTAAAACTAAAAACTAAAAGTGAATCTCACCTGGGTACCCCACCTTCCCACTTTTCCACCTTTCCACCTTAATCAGGTTTCTTAAATTTCCAGCGGTCATGCGACCATAAATAATAGGCCGGCTCCCTCATGGTTGTCTCCTCCAGCTTCCTCATGTACCGCTCCATAATACTGTTTTCAGTCTCTTCACTTGCGTCAGGCGTAATCACAAAAAATTTACCTGTATAATGTCCTCTTTTCACTTTTTCTATGTCCAAGTAAACAATAGAGTTTCCCAGACGCCGGGCTATTTTTTCCATGCCGGTTTGCACAGGAGTCTGCTGATTCATAAAAGTAGTCCAGTATTTATCTTGACGTGGTGATGGCCTCTGGTCATTAAGGAAACCGATTACCATTATTTTTCCCTGATTCTGAGTGCGGATCATCTGCCGGATGACACTTTGCATCTCGATGGGTGCGGCATGGAAGTGGCTTCTCGTCTTTAGAAAAAGATAGTTAAATGCATTGGAATGGAGTTTTTTATAGACAAATCCCAATACGATATCTGAAGCCAAATGCAACCCCACAGAAGTAACCCATTCCCAGTTACCATAATGGCCAAGAGCCACTATACAGGATTTTCCATTAGAAGTCAGCCGGTCAATTATCTCCGGATTTTCAAACTTCATCCGTTTCCGCACGTCCTTATCGCTAATATGAAGCGTTTTAATGGTTTCTACAAAGTAATCACACAGGTGACGATAGAATTTTCTCTCAATCTTCCCGATGCCCTTTACTGACTTCTCAGGAAAAGCATTCTTCAAATTTTTCCTTACAATTTTTCTCCTGTACCTTACCACGTAATAGGCTAACAGGTAG
This sequence comes from Proteiniphilum sp., assembly GCF_034331125.1. Taxonomy (NCBI): domain Bacteria; kingdom Pseudomonadati; phylum Bacteroidota; class Bacteroidia; order Bacteroidales; family Dysgonomonadaceae; genus Proteiniphilum; species Proteiniphilum sp. The sequence continues at coordinate 46,473 of NZ_JAXQGC010000038.1, read as the reverse complement.
AGGATATCGGAGAGAATATAGAGCACTCTAAACGGTAACAATGCATGCAGATATGCTACTGTATATAACAGTGAACCTCCGACCCCCTTTTTACTTCCTTCGTCATCCATTAAAAATCGCTTTCATTGCCATTTCTTCCTCGTCATACGCACCCACTTCCACTTCTGTAACCCTGTTCACAAGCGATGCATCGTAATCGGCATACAATTTTACATAATTTTCGGTAAATCCATGCATTTTCTTACCCCGTTTTGTATGTTCAAACAATACCTTTTTCCGGCTTCCCTGCTGCGACAGGTAAAAATCCTTCAAGCGTTCGTCAGAAAGATCCAACAAGGTCTTGCTACGCATATGTTTTGTTTTCGGATCTACTGCATAGTCGATATTTAGCGCTGCCGTACCGGGACGTTCGGAATAGGTAAACACATGCAGTTGCGAGAAATCGATGGAGCGGATAAATGCTTCCCCCTCTACAAAATAATCATCGGTCTCGCCCCTTACACCCACAATCACATCCACTCCGATAAAAGCGTGAGGAAGGATCTGTTTGATCTTTTCCACCTTGTGGCGGAACAATGCAGTATCATACCGCCGTTTCATCAGGCTCAGTACAGCATCACTACCCGATTGCAGCGGCATATGGAAGTGGGGAGCAAAACGATGTGATCCGGCCACAAAATCTATAATCTCATCCGACAATAAATTCGGCTCAATAGACGAGATGCGGTAACGCTCCACACCTTCCACCTTATCGAGTTCTTTGAGAAGATCCAGGAAGGATTCTTTGGTGGTATGTCCAAAATCGCCGATATTTACCCCTGTCAGGACAATCTCTTTACCCCCTTCCTGCACAACCTGTTCAGCCTGCCTTACCAGATCGGCAATCGACCCGTTACGGCTTCTGCCTCTCGCAAAAGGAATAGTACAAAAGGAACAGAAATAGTCACATCCGTCCTGTACCTTTAAAAAATAACGGGTACGATCGTCCGCAGAAACGGAAGGGACGAACGAGCGGATGCGGTGTGTCTTTGATGTGACAACCTCTCCTTTCTCTTTTTTCTTCAGATCATCGAGATATTTTACTACATCGAGCTTTTGCTCTGCACCCAATACTAAGTCGACACCTTCAATGCCGGCCACCTCTTCGGGTTTCAACTGGGCGTAACACCCCGTAACAACCACAAATGCCGAAGGGTTCTCCTGAATCACCTTCCTGATAGCCTGACGTCCTTTCTTATCGGCCAACTCAGTGACGGAACAGGTGTTGATCACACAAATGTCGGCTTCCTGCCCCTTCCGGGCACGACGCACACCGGAATTTAATAACTGCCTCCCTATAGCAGATGTCTCAGCAAAATTTAATTTGCAGCCCAGGGTATAATAGGCGGCTGTTTTATTTTGAAAAATAGTTCTGTCAATCATATCTGATTTGTCATATTCATATCGTTTCTCCTCGAAAACAGACCCATGGGAGAAACAATTCGCACGACAATAAATTAACTGTGAATAAATGAAGGGACAAAATTACAATTTTACTCCTAATTTACAGCCCTTTTTTCTTTGATAATACATTTTTAGCTATTACTTTTGCTCATATTTAGCAATAATGTGCAATCATGATTGAACAAAACTTCATCAAAATATACGAAGAGAGTTTCAAAAAGAACTGGGATCTGCCTGCACTGACTGATTATAAAGGCGGCAATTCATATACCTATGGTCAACTAGCCCATGAAATAGCCAAACTTCACCTTCTGTTTTCGGAATTACAGATTGAAAAGGGTGACAAGATCTCGCTGGTCGGTAAAAACCACTCCTCCTGGTCTATTGTTTTTATGGCTACCATCACTTACGGCGCAGTGATTGTCCCTATTTTACATGAATTCAATCCGGAGAGCATAGAATATATTATCGATCATTCCGATTCAAAACTGGTTTTTGTCAGTGAGGCTATCTGGAAATCCATCAACAAGGATAATCTGAAGATGCCGGTATTTGAATTATCCTCTTTATACTCTCTTCTGAAAAGTAATGATGAAAGTACAAGCGAAAAGGCAGCCAAACTCGAAGAACTATTTTATCGCACCTATGCGGGCGGTTTCTCGCGCGACGATATCCGGTATGCAGACGTAAGCAATGAAGAAGTAGCTTGCCTTAATTACACATCAGGAACAACCGGATTCAGTAAAGGGGTGATGATTACGGCAAATAATTTTGCAGGGAACGTCACTTACGCCGGAAAATTAAATCTGCTTTTTGCCGGTGACCGCAATCTGGCATTTTTACCGATGGCGCATGTATATGGTTGTGCATTCGACTTTCTCTATGCACTTTCTGCGGGTGTCCACACCACATTGCTGGGCATCTCCCCTACTCCCCAGAACCTTATTGTTGCACTGAACGAGGTGAAGCCACACCTTATCATCACGGTACCTCTTGTCTTTGAAAAGATATATAAGAAGCGGATCCTGCCGGTAATAGAAAAACCGGCTGTCAAAATGCTTTTGAAAGTACCCGGGATCAATAAACTCATACTTAATAAAATAAAGAGTTCGCTGACAAAGACATTGGGAGGAAACTTCAGGGAGGTAATCATCGGTGGTGCAGCACTCAATGCTGAAGTAGAAGCTTTCTTCTACAAGATAAAATTCCCTTTCACTGTTGGTTATGGCATGACGGAATGCGCCCCGCTTATTTCTTACGATCACCATTACGATTTTGTACCTACATCCTGCGGTTCGGTATTGGACAAGATCATGGAAGCACGTATCGATTCGCCTGATCCTGAAAATATTCCGGGTGAAATCCAGGTTAGGGGTGAAAATGTGATGAAAGGCTATTACAAAAATCCCGAAGCGACAGCAGCAGCTTTTACAGCCGACGGCTGGCTTAAAACCGGCGACCAGGGTATCATGAAGGGAAGGCGCCTGTTCATTAAAGGAAGGATAAAAAGCATGCTCCTTTCGGCAAACGGACAGAATATTTATCCCGAAGAGATTGAATCGCAGTTGAATAACCTCCCGTATATTGCTGAAAGCTTAGTGATAATGCGTGACACAAAGCTTATCGCGATGGTCTGGCCCGATATTCCCGCCATGAAGGAGGACAATATACCGGAAGAAAAGCTTAAAGAGATCATGGATGAGAATAAGGGAATACTCAATCAATCGGTCGCTCAATACGAGAGGATCGCCGCTATAGAAATAATGGAAAAGGAGTTTGAGAAAACACCCAAGAAAACCATTAAACGCTTCCTCTACGAGTGATATACGGTCCGGAATCCGGCTTCTCTTTTTCAGATCATCAAGATTGACAAATACTTAATATTATTTAACTATAATTTTTTAGTAAAACATGTTCTATAACATGTTTTTGATGTAATTTTGCTTCGTTTTTGATAAAGCATTAATATTTATCGTTTAAAACTACTAAAAAATGAAAAAAGTAATTTTATTAGTTGCTACTATTGCAACTTTGGGTTTCATTTCTTGCAACAATGCTCAAAAAAATGCTGAAAAGGCAACGCAAGACAGTATCGCTGAAGCAGCCAGATTAGACAGCATTGCCAAAGTTCAGGCTGACAGTATCCGGGCAGCTATCGAAGCTGCTGAAGCAGCAGCCGCCGATACTCTGGAACAAGTGATTGAAGAAGCTACTCCTGGTGTGAACTAATCAGAGAGTAAAGTTGACATTGAAGTGCGGCCACCCCAAAAGGGTGGCTTTTTGTTTGATATTCTACCAAAAATAGTAACTTTGTTTATCTATTCCCTGTAATATGGGAACAGACCCAAAGGATAACCAAACAGACTTATCTTTAAAATAGAATTTTATCAACAGCAAATGAGAAAGATCTTTTTTACCACTTTGTTGGTGTCTCTCGCATCACTCTCAGGGTGTAACCAGAGAGCCAACACCTATTTCGAGAAGAGACTGGCTTTCCCTGATTTGCTCACTTCCGACCAGAAAGTCAAACTCTCGGCATATGTTGTTCCCACACAAAACCAGTATGAATGGCAGCGGATGGAGTTAGCCGCCTTCATTCATTTTGGGATGAACACCTTTACCGGGAAAGAACGGGGAGATGGCACAGAGGACCCGGCACTATTCAATCCCACTGATTTCGACGCCGACCAGTGGGTCAGCACATTACAGAAAGCAGGTTTTAAAATGGTCATTCTCACGGTAAAGCATCACGACGGTTTTTGCCTTTGGCCTACCAGAACTACCAGTCACTCGGTAGCGTCCTCACCCTGGAGAAATGGTTTTGGGGATGTAGTAAAAGAGGTGAAGGAAGCATGTGACCGTCACAACATGAGATTCGGTGTTTACCTATCACCGTGGGATAGAAATGCCGAAAGTTATGGCGACTCACCACGGTACAACGCTATGTTCGCACAACAGTTGGGAGAACTGCTTACAAACTACGGGGAGATCCACGAAGTATGGTTCGACGGTACTCACGGTGACGAACATGACAGTAAAGTGCAAAGATACGACTGGACACATTTCTATCAGGTGGTCGACAGTCTTCAACCCAAGGCTGTAAAAGCAATTATGGGTAACGATGTGCGTTGGGTTGGCAATGAAGAGGGATTGGGCAGAGAGACTGAATGGAGCGTCACTCCTCTGCAGCCGGATATCAATGATGCCATCATTAATGAAAATATACGGTTGGGTATCTCTCCTACTGCGGAAGATTTGGGTAGCAGCCGGCTTATCGCCGAAGCAAAAACAGTTTATTGGTATCCTTCCGAAGTAGATGTATCCATTCGGCCGGGTTGGTTCTATCATCCGGAAGAGGATCAGGCGGTAAAAACATTGCCCCAGTTGGTGGATATCTATTTCCAGTCGGTCGGGATGAACTCGGTACTCCTGTTGAATATTCCACCGGATAAACGAGGCAGATTACATGAGACAGATACCGAGCGACTCAAGCAATTCGGCAACTATATCACTCAGACTTTTGAAAACGAAAAACTCACAAATGGAAATATAGAATGGAAAGCCCGCACGGGAGCAAGTCGGGAATACAATGTGATACCGGGTGAAACAATCAATACGGTGATGCTGCAGGAAGATATCCGTAAGGGCCAGCGTGTTGAAGAATTTGTTGTGGAAGGGTGGATAAACGACGAATGGGTGGAATTGGTAAAGGGCACTACCATCGGCTATAAACGATTGCTCAGGTTCGATGATGTCTCTGTTCCTAAATTACGGGTAACCATTTCAGAGACACGTGATATCGCCAACATTTTCAAGGTGGGTGCTTATCATGCTCCGCATTTAAGCGAGGGAACCGATACTTATCATTCTGCAAAATAAAAATCAAATTAAAATATTTATAATAATAATGATCATGCGAAATTTTATATGGATATTTTTCCTTTCTGTTTCTTTAGTGGCAGAGGGACAAAATATAGGAGACCTGTTCAAATCAATGCCGTCGGAACTCCTTCCGGGAGTATCGGAAGGCAATAAGACCATGCTGTTGGTCGATTCAGGCAAAACAACCGTTCCTTACGCACTGGGTGAAATAAAAAAACTGGAGCAAAGCAGCGATTATCTGAAGATAAAAACATCAGATGCAGGTACCACCCAATTAAAAATGCTACCGGTTGCGAAGGATTCTTCGATTGTATGTATAATCAAGACCGTTTGTGCAGAAGCATGTGATAGTCATATCTCTTTCTATACAACGGAATGGAAAAAAATAGAGAACAATAGTTTCCTACCGGAACTCACCAAAGAAATTTTCTTCGATTCTTCCAAAAAAGAGATGAAAAATTATAAATATGCAGTATCTTTGCACCACATTTACCTGATCTCGGCAGAGTTCAATGAAAGCGGTAGTGATTTAATGCTGACATTCAACTACAAAGCACTTTTGACAGACGGCCAGATCGCAGAGATAAAGCCTTTTCTGAAAAGTGACACCGTTACATTTAAATGGGAAAACGCTGTATTCAGGCAATAATAAGGCAATCCTGCACCCGTAGTTCAATGGATAGAATATCGGATTCCGGTTCCGACGATGTGGGTTCGATTCCCGCCGGGTGTACCCAGCGGGACAAGTCAAAAAAAGAGAGACTTGTCCCGCTTTTTTGTTCCTGTAACTTATTGTTAGATTGATAGATAAGAGCAATCGCAGAATTTAGTCTCGGGGTTCGATGTTTTATTCCGTCAAACTCCAAAAAATCAGGGAACATCGAACCCAATATAATCCTTTTTTCTTCTATATCCCCGTTCTCATACCGTCTATCAATGTTTGCGACTTTTTTTAAGGCACTCGCTACCAAATCCTTAATCTCCGTCCCTACTGTTGCCAAGTCGTTTAATCTTCGTTCTAGAACCTCTATTTTCCCTTTGGTTAATTTCTTTACTTCCTTAAAATCATCATCTGCCATTTCTCCATCGGCATTCTTTAAAAGTGCATTTTGATAGCGTTTGTTCAATGCATCAATTTCACCTATTATATTTGCCCTTTCTACGTTTTGTGTTTTGGTTTTGTTGTTGAAGTCTTTTATGAATGCTTCGATAAAAACGTCAACCATACCAGGCTTTGGCGACATATACCGTAGTTGTTTTATAAAAGCCTCATTAACTGTTTCGGCTTTGAACCTTACTCCACATGATGTACTACAATGATAATAATTGTAGTAAACTCCCAACTTACCCCTTGAGGAACTCCCTGTCAGCATCCTATTACATTTAGGACATTTGAGAAAACCTCTAAGCGGGAGATCATCGTTAGACACTATCTTGGGTTTTATCTTCTTTTTTCTTCCATCGAGAACATCCTGAACTTCCCAAAATAGTTTCTCACTAATTAATGGTTCATGCTGTCCCTTTACAAAATATCCTTTTTCTTCCTTATAGGGAGGAACAAAGATCTTGCCACAATACAATGGGTTTCGTATAGCTCTCCAAAAACTATTTCTGCTAAATCGACCTATGCCATTGGCTTTTTTCTTTGCCTGCTTCCATATCTGTTCCGTATTGAAATTACTTGTAGCGATTTGTTCAAATGCCCATTTCAATATGGGGGCTTCAATTTCATGCAGAGCAATATATTTCTTTTTGTCCTCTGTCATCTTGTTTACATATCCCAACGGAGCAGTAGCCATATATCGCCCCTCTTTTCTTGCCCTGCGCATTCCGTGAAAAACATTCAATGCCCGTCTGTCATTTTCAACTTCCGGCGCAGCAAGATAGAATGCAAGCATGATTTTATTTTCGGGAATAGTCAGGTCTAAGGGCTGTTCTATTGCTTCGGGAGCAACACCTAATATCCGTAACTGGTTAATCATTTGATAGGCGTCACCTGCATTCCTACTGAACCTGTCCCATTTTGTAAAAAGCAACAAACTCCCGACCTTGCTATTTTTTGATTTACGTAGTTTGGATAAATATTTCTGCCATTCGGGGCGTTTGAAAGATTTAGCCGAATGGTCTTCTACATAGATATCCCTTATTGGAATGCCTTTGAGTTCACAATATTTTCTTAAACGGTCTTCTTGGTCACGGGTTGAATATCCCTTGTCTGCCTGTTCATCGGTCGATACACGTATATATAAATCAGCTTTTCTCATTACAACATTTCTCTTTTGATACAACTAAAGGTTTCCCCTTAGATATTGATTTACTGCAATACTGGCAATTTTCTTGACAAATGCCAAGATTGTTTTCGCTCCCTCTATATCGACCTCCGTTCCTTTCTTTTTTAAGATTTGAACTACTCTTTCAGGAGTTAAATCGTTCGTTTTATCATCTTCCATATTCAACTCTTTTTGCTTGTTACAAATGGGGAAAACTCCGCATCGACAAACTTAAAGAGTTGATAAACTGTGTGTTTTAGAGTGGCTTTTCAGCATAATTGTTTGGCTTTGTTTGCCAGTTTAGAACCATTTTACCAATGCCATCCTCATAGCTTCCACGATTGATTTTATGCAAACAGCCTGTATGTTTTATGTCCGCTTCTTTGGAGCAAAGGTATGAACGTGTTCTTAACACCGACAAAAGGTCAAGCAAGTTTGATAAAAAAATCTCCACCGTTGGTAGTATTTTTTTTCAAAACCTTGTGTCGCCTAAACACTAACCTATTATGCTCCCGAAACGAAACATAACATACTCCGGCTCTTTACACGAATAAAAAAAATGTCAGGCATGAGGATTAAAAGCATTGGAAAAATGGTATTGAAACAAAACAACACCTCCTCTCATTGCCGAATAAATCACAAGAAATCAATCAACAATTAAACAGTAAAGAAATGGCACATCAAATCAACACATTGGAAGCGAGTATATATGTCGGCACATACGGAAAATATAATGCAGGTTCACTTTTTGGCAAGTGGTTAAACCTCTCCAACTATTCAGACAAGGACGAATTTTACACCGCTTGCAGGGAGCTGCACAAAGACGAGAGAGATCCCGAGTTTATGTTTCAGGACTTCGAGAATATCCCTGAAGATTTAATTTCCGAAAGTTGGATAAGCGATAAAATATTTGACGTTTTGGAGGCTTTGGATGATATGGAAGAAAGCCAGCAGGAGCCATTTATGATATGGTGTAATAATCGTAGTCACAGTTTTTCGGATGAAGATATATATGACCTGATAAGAGGCTTTGAAAACGAATATGTGGGCGAATATGAGGACGAAGAAGATTACGCTTATAATTATGTCGAACAATGCTACGATTTGCCGGAGTTCGTTTTATCCTACTTTGACTATGAGAAGTTTGCCCATGACTTATTTATGGGCGACTACTGGTTTGAAGATGGTTATGTATTCTGCAATTCATAAACACTATTTTGGGCTAAACATTACGGGAGCGGTACGCCGTTCCCGTAGCTTTACCCGAAAAATCGGACGGGCAAAAAGACAGACCCTCCCGATGGTCGGGACAGTTTTTTTGCTGGAAAAAGCGGTACAACCTCTTTGAAAAACACATTCATCCCTATGTCTGTATTTTTCAAACAGGTTGCCAATAGTTTTATAGGATATTCAATATCCTAATTTATTGTTTCCGGATTTAGGTTACTTTCTTTCGTGAGTTGAAACGGGAAAAGAAAGTAACAAAGAAACCTAAGATTGCGACTGATTTTTAAAATATTCCGTTACTATCCCGCTGATCCCCACGCTGAAATATTTCCGGTTTCCATTCAATACGTCAATGGCTGTTAACATTTCATCGGGATCGGCATATTTCAATATATATCCCGATACACCTATTTTCAGCATATCCGTTACGCTTTCTTCATCATCTTCCGTACTGGAGATTAAAACTTTTAAATCGGGATGCTTTTCAAGTAGAAGTTTAGCCGTAGAAAAGTCTTCCTCTATGATACAGACATCCGGTAACCGGTCATTATCACTGATTTTTTGCAAGGCATCCTCTCCATTATCTGTTTGGAACAATACTGTATAACCCGTATTTTCGAGTTGTTTTACAGACATATCCCTAAACTCTTTAAAGCTATCTATGATTGCTACCCTTACTTTGTTCGTGTTGTCTTTTCCTGTGTCCATAATATTCGTTTTAAAACAGCTAAGCCCGCAAAAAAAGGCGCAGGCAACCCAACTTACCGATACTGAGGCACTGGTATGCCTGACAACGAATAAGCGAGCACCCACGCCTATGGCGCGAGTATTCTTACTTATCGTCCCGTTGTCTTAAAAATTACCAGTTTTCAGTACCGAGACTTAAAGCAAAAACACTTTAAGTATATTATTTTTCAATAGCAAAGATAACGGATTTTCTTACGCAACATTATTTTGGCACTCAATTTTATTAAGCATAGTTGGAACTTGATATAAAAAAACGGTACAGACCGCTTAAATCTGTACCGTACCATAATATCGTTTTGTTATTATTGTGGGCTTTGTATCTCCGTGTCAGGCAATACTTTTTCGCTTGCTTTTTTCTCCCTTGAATAACTCCAAAGGAATAGCAGACCGAATATAATCAATGCAAGGGCTACCAATTTGCCGATACGTTCAACAATCCGGATAAACACCGACTTTTCATAGGAAGAAAAGCCCTCCGCTCCGGTAGGGCTTCGCCTGTAAAACTTCCGACGGTTAATCCAGTAACGCAGCCCCAATCCCAAGACCAAAGCAATTATGCCTATAACCAATGTTCCATCCATAACTACAAGTATTATATTCCGCTCTTAAAGATACAAAAAAATGTTCCGATCACACGAAAACACGAAATATGAATAAGTTAAAATGAAAAAATCCCACCACACGGGCAGGATTTTTCCGTCTTTAATCACGGCTGTTAAACTGAAAGTTCAATTGCTTTTCGTTACCGAAGTTGTCCGATATCCAAATATCAAACGATTGTGATACGGTGGATTGCGAGGTGTAATACAGCCTGAACTGCGTCTGTGGCAAGAGATACAGGTCATTGGGCATGTATGGCGGTTCGTCGTAATACCGCAATGTACCCTGCCCGTCAAACTGGAAATACCTTATAAAGTATTCCGCATCCTGGAAATTGTCCGACTGTTCAATGGTAAACCTTATTTCAACGGTTTGCCCATTGGCGACCTCTTTGGGTACGGGCATCACCTGTACCTCAAAAGGGTAATTTTGCTGTATTTCAAGTTCATTCTTTTCGCAGGAGGTCAGCACCACCGAGCAAATCAACGTTGCCATTAGCATAATAAATACCAGGGAATTTAGCCTATATTTTCTGATTAATACTGTCATAGCAAATCAAGTTAAAAGTTAAACCTTAGTCCGATCCCTGCCGATGGACGGAACTGTTTCAAATCCGTACCCCATAGCACTTTGGTACGGCCTTGCAGGAGCAATACAAAGCGGTCGGACAGGTATGTTTCCAACGAAAGCCGACCGCCTGTACCGTAAACAAAATTGTCACTATCGAGGATTGTCGAGCCGTCAGGCAACACCGTTTCGCTCCGGTTAATGGTCTCGTAACCAGCCACGGCTGTAAGCCCCGCATTCAGTGCGATATTCTTTCTTATATCGCCCAATAGCTGGAGACTGTAGCCCACCTCACCCGTATAGGTTTCGAGCGGTATCCGCACATCCCTGTAAGCGGAAAGCTGATGGGTATATTCCGCACCGTATATCCAATAATTGCCGCTCTTTCCGTTCACGGTCAATGTCAAATTCAGGTAGTAATTTTCGTTTATCTCTTTGGATAACATTCCTGCATTTATTTCCACACCCTTTTGTTTGGGGAGCATACGCTGTGCATGTACTACCGTAATGCATAGCATGGCAAGTACCACGGTAAAAATGTATTTTATCATATTCTTTTCTGTTTGAATTAATTAATTTTCAGGTGCATATCGTTTATCAACCTGGCGTGTACGAGGTCGGTGTTTTCCACCTGCAATACCTGCTGCCTGCCACCGTTTTTTTCAAAAACCTCAATCACCAGCACCTTGTCGTCCGTAATGGTAAACTGGTCGAGCAGGAAGACGTTTTGATCGGTAGTATTGCCCTTGATTTCACCGGGCGGTTTGTACATCCGCAACGGGATCATTGGCTTTTCCTGTACCACGGTACGTTTGGCTACTTTTTTATCCACCACTTTAAAATTCACAAAGTCAATATTAAACGGTACATTACTTCTATTGCGCAGTTCAGTATGGAAATAGAATTTTCCGTTATGGACGTAGATGCCTTGCAGCAGGAATTGTATGCCATAACTTTTCGAGCCGATATGCTTTACAATCCTTTTGTTCTCCTTATAAATCGTCTCCATGAGCAATCCGGCCAGCGACGGCGAATTGCCTCCCAATTCCTCAAACAGCACGTCATTGACATTTTCCCTGTGCGTTGCTTTTTGCATGGTGAGCAGATCGTAATTCAGCGTTGAGGGACGGGGATGGTAACGGACATTGAAATTATAAAACCGGCCATCGTCCGTAATAACCGAAAAATTGGTTTCCTCTTTAAAATCCCTTACGCTTGCTTTTATACGAAGTACGTTTTCCGCATCTTCGGCTTTACCCGCGATAAGGTATTCACTACCCAAGTCCACGTAGCGTATTGCGGACGGAAAGATCAGGTGTGAAGTCTTGTTATACGTCACCACCATTTCGTAAGGTTCGACCTTACCCATGCTCAATTTTGTCGTATTGGATGCAACCTGTTGTGCATCCGCACCGGTAATAAAGGCCATTAAACAGAGCGTTGCCAATAGGTTTTTAAATATTGCTTTCATTTTCATTCTGATTTTTTAGTGTTGGACATTTAATTTTTTGAAACGAGAAAAAGTTGATGACCGGTTTTGACGGTTACTTTGGGTGTCCTTACTTTTTTGGAGAAGTACCCCGATACGCCCTGCACCACCCCACGGGAAAGGTCAGAGGCTACTTGTTGCCCCGCCGAACGGGTCATCATAAAGGATGTTCCGGAGGTCTGGCTCATATTGGATGCGATTTCGGTTAACGCATTCATTTCGGGGGAATAGGGTACGTATAATCCTTGCTGTCCGTCCACATCATACACGGTTATATCGACCGGGATAATGTTACCCTCAAATTCAATGGATGTTACCTTTAGTTGCAACCTGCCTCCCTGAAACTTGGCGTTTGCCGTTAATACTGTTCCTGCCGGAATGGAACGGATCGGGGTTTGTGCCGTTTCCAATAATCGTACCCGCACACCGCTTTCATCGGTTACAACCTGTGTTTCCTGCACTACCGCCCTGATGCTGTTTTTTGGCTGTATGACCTGTTGCGAAACACCTGCCGTATAAAAGCCACGGTTTCGGGGTTCAGTCAAATTTGCAAAAAAAGCACTGTCGGCAGGTTCACGGTACAATGCGGACACCGTATTTTTCCTTTCAGGAGTGAATGAAACGAAGTGTTCCTTTTCCGAGGCACTCCTTGCCGTAGCAGCCGTATCTGCATTATTGGGATGTGCCATATTTGACGGCAGGTAACGTGATGCCATTTCGTATGACTTTTCCATCAAAGCCAGTTGGTCTTCCAAAGTTGTTGCCGGTGGTACTTCCTTTTCAGCCAACTGTTCTTTCAATTCGTCAATCTGCCTGCGAAGTTCTTCTGTTTCATCATCGTAGTTGTCATAGAACGAGTTCAACGTGCCCTGTACATCCCGATAACTTTCCACGGCAGGATTGTTGTTCCGGCGTGTTGCACGCCTGAAAGCATTACTGTTTTCGTAGTCGTAACCCGGCAGTTCATCTTCCATATCGGAATTACTATCCCCACTCCAGTAGTCGGATAACGACAGAAGCGCATTGCGGTTTTCCTCCATTCTTTGTTCAAATATTTCCTGTTCATAAGCCTTCTGCTTGTCGGATTGAAGCCCTGCATCGGTAGCCTGTGGCACGACATCGTTCAAACCGATATCCTCTACCTTATTCTTATTGGAGGATGGTTTGAAGATTAAATACATACAGCCGACAAATACCACACCCATAAGTGCAAAAATGATGGGTTTTGTCAGCTTGTCGGATTTGTCCGGCGCACCGTCTTGGGGTGCATCCGTTCCGATATTTTGGTTTTTGTCTTCTACCAAAATAGTCACTTTCTTATTTTCATTGTCTTCCATATTTTTTATTTTCTAAAGTTGTTGTAATACTGTCCTGCGGGGAAACCGGGGGTTTGTCCTGCCTGATGACCGGATTTTCGATATGCTCTATCCTGATGGTGTTACCGGGCTTTGCCACATCGTAGCACACATTAACCAGTACGATAATGGATAATAGGGCATACACCGAAAAGAGTAGCAGGGTACAGCGGTGCTGTTTTTTTACAGGCATCGCCCGCCATTGCCCGTTGAGCTTATCAAACCAATTATTGACAGATGTCCTTAAATTCTTCATACCTTGACTGTTTCCCGTTCTTAGCGCCTGAAACGCCTGTTGGGGCAAACTGTCTTTTGCTTGGGAGCATCATTCACCATAGCGATTGCCTCCCTTGCTTTGGGTACGGTCATCACGGACAGGTTTGCCAATTCCGATTTTTTCAGTAGTTGCCCGTAATTGTCTTTCCTTGAAATTTCCATTTTTTCGAGAGAAAATTTTCCGTTCTTGTGGCTCACATACATATTACATACCACATACGGGTCGTCCTCACCCGACCATTGCAGGTAGCTTGTCAACAACAGTTCCGGCTTGGGTGTCCCCTCCGAGCCATTCCGACAGTTTTCGAGATATTTGCTTATGCTCTCTTTCAACTTTCCGGCATATGCACCCTCCGTGTGAAAATAGCCATCATATCCTTTCTCCGTAAGGATTTTGGCAAACGTGTTCAAATCTGATTTTACTTCCATAATTTTTATTTTTAGCGATTGATAACTTCCATGTCCCTGTTTTCCAATACGGAAAACCTTTCAATATTGAAACCCTGCGGGTTGTTGTCCGAGCGGACGGAGTTCACGAGATAGCAGGAGGTCACAAGGTTTCGCCTTGTAACGTTGCTCGACCGGATGATAAATTGCCTGGCATACGTCCTGACGGAATAGGGATAGGTGTCGAAGTTACAGACCACGCTGTCCACTTCGATACGCTGTTGCACATTGCCCGCAATGATACGGTTGTAATATCCCTTTTCCGAAAGGTCTTTGTAATAATCAAAAGCCGATTTATCGGCAAGATTGAAAGCCCTTTTCATATTGCTTTCGATAGCATTCTTATCCGGTGCGAGCGTAAAGAACAGTTCATGGAAACGCCGGACGTGTTCCCTTGCCTCGACGGGTCTGTTGATGCTTGCATCCTGTGACAATGCCAACATCAATGATTTGCCATTATCCAACACATAAATCTTTTCCCGTTGCAACTCCGCAAACCGGTAGGATTGCCAAACGGCATATCCTGCCACGCAAATACAGATCACCGCAAATACGATGGCGTACAGGCGTATTTGCCTAAAGCTGTTTTCTATATTCCTTAGTGTTTTAAATTCCATCTTTACCAATATTTTTTATTTGTTCATTAACCTGCCACCGATGTTGCCCGCAACTGCCCCCGCTCCCGCTCCGGCGATGTTTCCGGTTTTCGATGCAGTCTGGTTGACGTTGCGCATATAGTTTCCTGCACCTCCGGCCTGGATGACCCAGCCCGCCACCGTTGGAATGGTGAAGTAACCCAGTATTCCGATTATCATAAAGACGATATACACCGTGTTGGACGTGTCGGGTATAAATGTTGGATCGTTAAGCTTGTCGATATCCCGTTCAAGTATCAGGGATTGTATCTTGGCAAGCATGGCGCTGAATATATCGGCGATAGGCAACCACAAGTACACACTAATGTATCGGGTCAGCCATTGCGTAAGTGTGGATTGAAAACCATCCCATACACTTATCGCAAAGGCTATCGGCCCGAGGATACTCAACACGATCAGGAAGAACGTCCGTATAGTATCTATGACCAGTGCCGCTGCTTGGAATAGTATTTCCAGCAATTCACGAAACCAGTTACGGATGCCTTTCTTCAAATCGTACATTTCACGTTCCATACGCATCCCCGCATTCGCCATAAGGTCGGGTAGCGACCATCCCAATTCATCCAATCTCTTGTCAAATTCCTCGTCGCTTACGAGGTAGGCTGTTTCAGGGTTGCGGAGCATCGCCTCCCTTTCCAGCAGGTCTTTTTGTCCCTGCAACTTGTTCAGGTCGAGCACCTGATTTTCGAGCATGGCGTTTGTACCTTTCACCACCGGACTTGCCACCGCATTGATACTTCCCAATACGATGGTCGGGAAGAACATAATGCAAATCCCCACGCCGAACGGTCGGAGCAGAGGAAAAATGTCTATCTGCTCCGCACGGCTCAACGCCTGCCATACTTTCAATGCCACGTAGAACAATGCACCCAGTCCGGCGATGCCCTTTGCCACTGCCGCCATATTAGCGGATAGCGGGAGCATGTCATCATACAGCGAGCGCAGGATTTCATGAAGATTATTCCATTCCATAGCTTACCAGTATTTTTGTTCGGGAGTACCGTACAATTCCAGCACCCGTTGGGTGTCATTCTGCTTTTTAGCCCTCAAAATGCTCACGGAGATATTCTTGTTGGTATAGTACCGGACAAGGCTGTGGTAGTCCTTGACCTCCTTGTAAACCCTGTCGATGACATCCATACGTTCCTTGTCGGTCATGGAAAGTGAGGATGCGGTGACAATCTGTTTCAACTCTTTCAACAGTTCGGTGCTCTCGTTCAGTAATGAGGAATATCCGTAGGCGATTGCCGTCAGTTCCTGCGAGCTGAAATTGGGGTCGTTCATCATCTTTCCAAAATTTTGCACATACATTTCGGACACATCACCCACGAGCAAAACCGTCTGTTGCACCTTACGGGCATCTTTCACAAGGTTGTTTACCGCTTTCAACTTGTCGTAATACTCTTTGCCCTGCTCGTACACTTTCCTTACCTCATTGAAATTTTTTACCACGTTTGAAACGGTGGATGAAGTCTGCACAATTTCATTGGCAGAATTAAGGATGCCCGATGCGAGGTTTGACGGGTCAACAACAACCCATTGTGCTTTTGCGGACGGTGCAACGGCAAGCATTATTGCCGTACACACCAGTAACATTACTTTTTTCATTGTTCCTGTTTTTTTAAATGATTAATAACTGTTTTCGTTTTCACGTCTTTCCCGGGCAATGCGCTTGATAGCCTGTTCCACATTGCCGTCCAGTTCGGATGCCAGTTGCATGACTTCCATCTTTTCGGTTTCTTCGGTAGTGTAGGCAAGGTATTCTTCGAGCGACACCTCCGTGGCATACACTGCAGAGTGCGTTCCACCTAGCCCGATCCACACTTCCTTGTAAAGCCTGCTTGGGTCATTGTTTAAATTGATGGAAAGGATCTGGGATTTTTCCTTTTCCGTCAGTCCGAGCATCGTCTGGATGTCGTCAAACTTGTTCATGTACTTGCGTTGATCCAGGAGGATTTTACAGTCGCTGTTGTTGATGATACTCTCTTTGACAATCGGTGATTGGATGATGTCGTCCACTTCCTGCGTTACCACGATAGCCTCACCAAAATATTTACGGACAGTCTTAAAGAGGTATTTGATATACTCTGCCATACCCTCTTTTGCGATGGCTTTCCACGCTTCCTCAATCAGTATCAGTTTACGCACACCTTTAAGCCTGCGCATCTTGTTGATGAATACCTCCATAAGTATGATGGTTACCACGGGAAAGAGGATTTTATGGTCTTTTATCGCATCAATTTCAAAGACTATGAAGCGTTTGGAAAGCAGGTCGGGTTGCTTATCGGAGTTCAGCAGGTAGTCGTACTCTCCTCCCCTGTAATAAGGTTCGAGTACATTCAGAAAATTAGCAAGGTCAAAATCTTTTTCCCTTACCTTTTTGTCCTCCAATACATTGCGGTAATCGCCCTGCACATACTCATAAAAGCCATTGAAAGACGGGTAGCCATCGTTTTGCCTGATGCGCTCGATGTAACCGCTCACGGCGTTGGATAACGCCACTTCTTCCGAACGGCTCGGCGGTTCGTCGTCACGTTTCCAAAGTGTAAGGATGAGCGTTTTGATACTTTCCCTTTTCTCAATATCAAACACACCGTCCTCGGTGAAAAAGGGGTTAAAGGCGATGGGGTTATCTTCGCTGTAGGTAAAGTAAACACCATCCTCACCTTTGGTCTTGCCTTTAATCAATTCACACAACCCCTGATAGCTGTTTCCGGTATCCACGATCAACACATGCGCACCCTGTTCAAAATATTGCCTCACCATGTGATTGGTGAAAAATGATTTTCCCGAACCTGATGGCCCCAAAACAAATTTGTTGCGGTTCGTGATGATACCTTTTTTCATCGGCAGGTCGGAAATATCCAGATGGATGGGTTTTCCCGTGATCCTGTCTGCCATCTTGATACCGAACGGCGATGGCGAACTTTGGTAGTTGGTTTCCTGGGTGAAGAAACACAATGCAGGTTCGATGAACGTATAAAAACTTTCCTCGGCAGGAAAGTCACCCGCATTCCCTGGCATTGCAGACCAGTACAACGTGGCAACATCCGTGGTGTTGTGGCGTGGCTTGCATTCCATTAAGGCCAACGCACTACCGGTATCGTTCTTTATCTGTTTGAGTTCATTCAGGTCATCCGACCATGCCATCACATTGAAATGTGCACGGATAGAGTAAAGCCCGAAACTGTGGGCTTCGTTCAGATACCTTTCGAGCCATTCTTTGTTAATCTGGTTGGCACGGCTGTATCTTCCCATCGAGTGCATATTCCTTGCGGTTTTCTCAAACTTGCGCAGGTTCTCATTGCTGTTATCCAAAAACAAATATTGGTTGTAGATGTGGTTACAGCTTAGGAGCAGCCCCACCGGAGAGGCAAAGGACAACAGGCAATCGCTTCTGTCCGTGGACAGTTTTTCATACCTCGTACTCGCCGATACCGTATTGGGCAAATCATCCGTGTCCGAAAGCGTGTGCAGGCACAGCCTGTTGTTACCGATACGCACATCCTCACTTCCCAAAACGATATCCTGCATGGGTGTTCCAGTTTCCCTTGACAGGGTGAGGTACTGTTCGAGCAATCCCTGTTTGTCCCGTGTACCGATGATGTCATCATCGGTCAAACGTTCCAGTCTGACAAAACCACTATCGTTTACTATACGCTCAAATTGTGCCACCGCTTCCATGAACCTGCGGACGGTTTCTTTATCCCTTATCTCTTTTGGGATGAGGACACCTTTGCAAAGTGAACTGAAGTTACTTTGCATCCGCATCCGCTCTTTGGTCGTCCTGGTCAGGAACAGGTAACAGTAATGGTTTAAAAAAGGACGTTCGTTAAAATGCTGTTGATAGGACTTGGCAAGAAAACTCAAACCGTCCTGTGCAATATCCGGCGCATAGTTCTCCTTTATGTACCAATCCTGTTTGTGGACGATGGAGTAGTCCGGCAAGGTCTTGATAGCCTTGTGCCATGCCGAATGGATGGCATCGTACTCCACAGATGCTACCGTGAACAATTCCGGCAGGTGTACACGAAAGCAAGCCGTGATGTCCGCATCCTTTGAAACGATGCAGTTGTGTTCCACCGCCAGTAATGGGAACTTGCTTTCCAACGTTGTGGTTTTTGCTGTATTTCTCATAGGGCAGTGGGTTTACGGTTATACTTCAAATAGCGGTGTACCGCTTTGCGGCAGATGATGTATTTCGGGTGCTTTTTCTTTGCCCCTGCTTTCATCAATCCGTGTTCTCCATATTTACGGTTCATTGCAAATGCCTGCCATACGACAAGCGATCCGCCGACTGCCCCGATAAACAGGCACACAAACGAATTTGCCCCTGCCATATACATAATCATAACGAGGATAAGCACAGCGAGCAAACCTCCGGCGAACATGAAAAGGTACTGTGCTTTCAATCCTTTGAACTCGACCGTCCTGCCGATACCTTTATTGATATTGTAATTGCCCATAATCTAATTGCTTTTTTAATTCATAATTTGCGGTAAGCACTTCAATCTTTCTTTTCCTCGGCTTTCCCCTGTTGATATCCACAATTACCTCCCGATGAAGTTTGATATTGTACCAATTGTGCTTTTTCGTAAACTCTGCCAGTTCAGTACTTGGATAACTGCTCAAAAGGAACTTTCCTTTTACTTCGGAAAGGCATTTGAGAAGTGCCAAAAAATCTTCACGGGAATATCCGTCGTAATGTCCGCAGTCTGTATTGATATAGGGAGGGTCGCAGTAATGAAATGCCTGTTCGTAATCGCGCGAGTTGATAATCCGTAGTGCATCGGTATTTTCAATTTGCACATTCTGCAATCGAATGGCGTATTCTTCTGTAAATGATTGCCGTTTGTTGAATAATTTCAAAGTACTTGTAGATCCTGTTTTATCATATCCCCAACTACCATTTATCTTTGAACTGAACGACTGGTTGCACAGCACCCAAACTGCCCAGGCTCTTTGAAGGTTGGAGAACAGGTGCGGATTGTTATAAATAGCTTGTGCGTCATTGTGTAGTGAACGGCTATGCAAACTGATCCTTATCAGCTTTTCCAATTCCACAAAATTGTTCTTGCAGACCTCATAGAAATTGATAAGTTCCCGGTTGTAGTCATTTACCACCTCGACTTTCGAGGGTGGCTTTGCCCAAAATATAGCTCCGCCACCTACAAAGGGTTCAACATAGGTTTGATGCCTTGGAATAAGTGGCAGTATGATATGTACCAGACCTTGTTTCCCCCCATAGTAGGTTAATGGCGTTTTCATTCTTTCGTTTCTCGACATAACTTGTTCGTTTTTTTACAGGAAAAATGAACGAAGAATGGTTGCCGCTACGATCAGGAAGATGCAAGCCCCGAACCAGCTGGCAGCCACTTTACTGGTATCGGGATCACCCGATGAGAATTTTTGATACACCTTTACACCCCCGATCAAACCTGTCACCGCACCCACCGCATAGATCAGTTTGGTCGCCGGGTCAAAGTAACTTGTAACCATCTGTGTGGCTTCATTGATACCGGCAGAGCCGCTTCCCTGTGCGAACACTCCGAATGCCGACAGGAGCACAACGCCGGTCAGCAACGCTTTTTTACTAAGTCTTTCCATGTTAAACTGAATTTATTTTGTTACTACTTCCCCGCCTGTTGCGGGCTTCGGAACAAAAGTCTAATGGAAATCGAAGCATTATTTGATAGTTGTCGCCAGTGGAATTTTTTGGCAGGGTATGGTATTGTGTTAAGTAAAAGGCATAAAAAAACGCCAAACTT
Source organism: Proteiniphilum sp. (assembly GCF_034331125.1). Taxonomy (NCBI): domain Bacteria; kingdom Pseudomonadati; phylum Bacteroidota; class Bacteroidia; order Bacteroidales; family Dysgonomonadaceae; genus Proteiniphilum; species Proteiniphilum sp. The sequence goes on along the minus strand of NZ_JAXQGC010000038.1, from coordinate 25,746 downwards.
TCCGAAGCCTGACGTTTCCTTAACCGGCGGTATATTTTTCAATTATTTTAGTGGACTACTTTTCAATTATTATTTACAATTCGGGTTAACCCCTTACATTCTTCGTCCTTTGCTTTTTCGTGGTTTGGGTATTTCCACCTTATTTTTACTTTGCTCCTGACGGATTTTAACCGCCCAATCAATGTAGGCTTTTGCGTCGTCCATATTGTGGGGTAAGGATTTTCTGTTTCCTGATAGTTTGCTGTCATCAAGTCCTACAATATACCCGTAGTTCGGGAACTCGTCTGAACGGAAAACAATAATAAGATTGTTTATGTCCTTTTCGACAACATTTTTTTTATGACTTACTATAGTATATCCTTTGTATTCCTCGAATATATAATCTGTATCGTTTTTTGAATTTATCATACCTGTTCTGTTTTGTGGTGATTAATAATATATGGTATATCACATTCCATACTTTAAAAAAACAAAGGGAAGCCGTCCATTCAGACGAACTCCCCGATGTCGAAATTTTCCAAATCATTTTTCCGCAAAACGGGAGAACTGAAATCCGTTCCGGTGGAGAGGCTCTTATCCAGCAACTTTGCAATTTTCCGGGAAGCCCCCTCCATTGAGTTTTCGAGCAGACTGAACAATTCAGTTCCTTGTAAACGCTGAACTATATCCACCGCTTTTTGTTGCAGGGCTGGCTCAAGCACTTCTTGCTCCAACAATGCCCCCACGGTAGTCAGTTCTTCAAAGGTAACCCCTGTGGCAAACTCATTGTCCCTGTCCTGAAACCCATCATCATCCCATTCGTCTTCCCCATTTTCAAAATCGGATTTAATTCCGGAATCTTCATCCGGCTCTCCCTGATCTTGCGGATTTTTCCAATCATTATTTTCCCCGTAGGTTTCTGTTGCAAAATTATCAGCCATCTTTCGACTTTCTTCTGTTTGGCTTTTAGTGGCACTCATAAGCACCCCATTTCTCTCTGCGGATTTGGGACGCCCCATAATATCCGGCAGGTCGGGTCTTTCGTTTTCCTGTTTTTCCTCCCTGCGGACGACCCTATGGATAACCACCTTGTCTTTCAGTAAAAGTATGATGACGATAATAAGGCATATTACAATCACTGTTTCCATAACTATATGATTGGTTCTTGCTTGTCAACGGAAATTATCTTTATTTCATCGCTGAAATTCTCAAAGTGGTGTTTCAACACATTATGCAGATAATCGGAAAGTGTGATTTTTCCGTCTCCGAGTATGAAGACGATACGGGATATTCTCTTGTGGAAATCGGGGCTTATGTATATCGATTTCCCCTGCCTTGCGACTAATCCGGTCGGTTTTAAGAATGTTGATTTGTATTGCTCAACCTGCAATACCTGTTCCCGTTGTAATCTTATTTTTATTTTCATTCTGTTTATCATAATCAATTACTTTAAAAAATGGGTTTAAACTTCTCGTTAAAATCATCGGTAATAGCTTTCTCGAACTGCTCGAAATGATGTTCGAGAATATTATCCAGATAAGCGTACAGGGGTATCTTGTCCTCACCGATAACCTGTACGATACGTGAAAGCCGTTCGTGGTATTCCTGCCGTATGTATATACTCTTATCGCCCCGGCGGGTCATCGTATGGCTATTCAGAAAACGTTCGCCATAGCTTGTGCCGAATACCTTCTTTTGTCGGGTGCGCTCTTTGGTTACCGGTTTATCCATTATCCTTTCCTTTTCAGGCTCTGCTGTCGGCTCTTGGGGTGTTGCCGCCTGTTCAGGCTTTGTTGTTTCACCTGCCATGATAGACATTAGGTACGCTTCGTCAATCGGGGCATTTTGCTTTTTCCTGTTTCCGTTCTCCATAGGATCACAATTTGACGGTTCTTAAAAATTCACTGATAAACAAGTCCAATCCGCAGGATTTCATCAATCTTGTATCGGGAGGCAATAACGTGGAGCGGAAGATGGTTTTTGCCGTCACCTCACTTTCCTTGCGGAAGCGTTTGCTGTCGGCAATGCGGGTTTCCATCGCTTGCAGTCCAACCTCTTTGATGACATTGCCGTAGGTTTCATACAGGTGCGATTTCTCCCTGCCATCAACTTGGTTCCAGAACAGCCGTATCGTTTCGATGGAGGTCTTTCCCTGTTTCATGAGGACGTTCGTTAATACATCGGTAAAACTCAATGTGCTTTCCATCACCACACGGTCTGCCGTGATGGGAGAAAAGATATGGTGTATCCCTGCCAGTGTATTCAGAAGTCCCGGAGTATTCACAGTCCCCGGCAAATCGAAGAAAACCATATCTACCGGAACAGCCGAAGATTGCAAATATGCTTCTGCATCCTTTAATGTATTGTCAGCCCTGCTTTGCAGTACCGGATAGGCTTTTTTGTTGATGGTGGAGAATTGGCGGTGCGCCAACTTTTTCAACACCTCGTTTTGCATGACCGTTTTCAAATCCCGTTCCCGCATCTGGCAAAGGCTGTACTGCGGGTAATCACAATCGAAGACCGCCACATTATACCCCATCCGGTAATGGAGTATGCTCGCAATGATTGTTGTAAAGGTGCTTTTTCCCACGCCACCCTTTTGGCTTGAAAAAGCAATGAACCGTGTTTTGTTTTTTGTTTCCATTTCCATTCTATTTTTAAAGTTTCACATCCTATGTACTGCCTGCCGTCTGTCTTACGTGGAGGATTGCCGCCATCCCTGCATGCTGTCCGGCAATCCTGATATAATTCCGGCTATCATCCGTGCTATCTGTCGTTCCGGCATTCCGGCTTTCACGCAAGCAATCCCGATGGCTTGCCTGCCTGTTGTCCTGCACGATTGGATGGTAACGGGACAGTTCCCATGCCGTCCTGCCGTCAGGTATTCCTGCCTGCCCTATGGAACGCCGTCAGGTGTGCTGGCTTTCCTGCAATCCGGCATTCTCTCTTTCTGAAATGCCGTCGGGATTGAATGCCAGCAAACAGGCTTGCATGACTGCCACCACAAAGAAGCGGGATATTCCACTCCATTTATTTAATGTGGCAGTCAAGGGCATTTCTTGGAAATGTTTGGTTGAGCGGAACATGGCAATGCTTTGGAAAAGCTATCCTTACTTTGTAATAGTTTAAAAACATGGGGTGAATGGGAAAACCCAATCCGACCCGCAGGGCGGATTTTCTGTTCACCGGAACAGAGCAAGTTGTGTTTTTAGGCACTCGAAACGAGTTTCGTGCCTAAAAACCACTTGCCCTTGCAGGGGGCTGGGAAACACCCTCCGAAGTCGGGGTTTCGTTGAACATTAAAATGGATCTTGTGATGGATAGGAAAGAGAGAAAGAACAAAGGTGGACGCAAGCCTAAAGCAAACCCAAGCATCCACCGTTACGTATTCCGTCTTACGGACGAGGAAAATGCCAAATTCCTTTCGCTTTTTGAAGCATCGGGAGCGGATAACAAAGCACGGTTTGTTACTTCCGTGCTCTTTGAAAAACCGATTAAAAGCGTAAAAGTGGATATGGCTGTCATGGATTATTACACACGGTTAACTACTTTCTTCGGCCAGTTCAGGGCAATCGGGGTCAATTATAACCAGGTTGTAAAGATATTGTACCGCAATTTTTCAGAAAAGAAAGCATCAGCTTACCTATTTAAATTGGAAAAACAAACGGCTGAACTGGCAAATTTATGCCGTGAAATTATGGAACTCACAAAGGAGTTTGAAGCCAGACACCTGAATAAAAGCGATGAAATATGATAGCGAAAATAGGTCGTGGGGCAAACATGATGGGAGCACTTTCCTACAATCAACATAAAGTTGACAAGGAAAACGGACAGGTTTTAGACACCCAAAGGATCATGGAAACACCGGACGGACGTTATACGGTGGCACAATTATACCGCTCTTTCGAGCCTTACTTCATGGCAAACAAGAGAACGGAAAAGCCTGTCCTCCATATATCGCTCAACCCTGATCCTGCGGACAGGGTCAGCGATGCGCAGTTTATAAAAATGGCACGGGAGTACATGGAACACATGGGTTACGGCGAACAACCCTATATCGTTTTTAAACATACCGACATCGGCCGTACACATATACATATTGTATCCACCTGCGTTGACCGCTACGGGAAAAAGATACCCGACAAGTATGAGAAATTGCGATCAATGGAGGTTTGCCGGGCATTGGAACAAGAATATAATCTGATACCCGCAATAGAAAAACAGCAAACAGGAAACAAACAGGTATTCCGTCCCGTGGACTACAAAACCGGAGACGTTAAGAGCCAAGTCGCATCGGTAGTGCGACACCTGCCGAAATATTACGGGTACGCAAGCCTCGGGGCATACAACGCCTTACTGTCACTTTTCAATATCACGGCAGAAGAAGTCAAGGGAGAATTACACGGACAACCTAAAAACGGTCTTGTATATTTTGCCTTGAACGAACAGGGTAAAAAAGCGGGCAATCCGTTCAAGGCATCCCTTTTCGGCAAACAGGCAGGACTGGACGGACTGCAAAACCATTTTGTGCAGGTTAAGGAAAAAATGAAAACCGATCCCGCAAGAACTGTCCTCAAAAACACCATTGACGTGGCGATGCATACCACCACCAATGAAGCCGATTTTAAAAAGCAACTATTGGAACAGGGCATCAATACCGTGGTACGGCGCAATAATGAGGGGCGTATCTATGGCATGACTTTTATAGACCACGAAAGCCGTACCGTCTGGAACGGATCAGCTTTGGGCAAAAACCTGTCGGCAAATATCTTTAATGATTTGTGGAATAGACAGGCAGTTGAACAACATCAAGTAGCTGAAAAGACAAATGCACAAAACACGCCACCCACCGCAGGCAACAGCACCACGGCAGGAAAAGAGGAAACCCATGCACTTTTTGATTTCCTAAATAGAGAACAGCCTGCCGATGATTTCGGATTGATAGAGGGTATTGGCGGCTTATTGCCGGAAGTACAGGGCGAAGACTACGAGGAACTGGCATTTGCCAACCGCATGAAGAAAAAGAAGAAATACAGAAAGCGGGGAAGACAACAATAATTTTGTTAACTATCAACGACCAGGATTAGCATCTTGGTCTTTGTGGTTTTAAGCCAATGTCAAACAAAGCCACCAAAAGCCATTCACCGCCCCTTTGGATAAATGGTTTTAAATAGCCTCTAAATTTCCTGCATCACTAAAATTTTTTGTTATGCAAGGAGAAGACGATTTGAGAGGATTAGCCAAAATCATGGCTTTTATGCGTGCTGTAAGTATTCTTCTGGTACTGATGCACTTTTACTGGTTCTGTTACGGTTTTTTTGCCGAACGTGGATGGACACCGGAGATTATCGGCAAGATACTTGCCAATTTCAACCGCACGGCAGGACTTTTTGAACATACGCTTTACACTAAAATTTTCGCACTGCTCTTATTGGCATTAAGTTGTTTGGGTACTAAAGGCGTAAAGGATGAAAAGATAACATGGGGAAAGATTTACATAGCCTTAACCATCGGCTTTGTGCTGTTCTTTCTGAACACATCATTGTTAAAGTTACCGGCAGGGATTGCCACATCGCTTTATATACTTACAACAAGTATGGGATATATAGTCCTGCTCATGGCAGGAGTATGGATGAGCCGACTGCTCCGGAATAACCTGATGGAGGATGCTTTCAATAACGAGAACGAGAGCTTCCAACAGGAAACCCGTCTAATAGAAAATGAACACTCCGTCAACCTGCCCACCAAATTTTATTATAAAGGCAAATGGAATGATGGCTATATTAACGTAGTAAATCCCTATCGTGCAACAGCCTGTTGCGGACTGCCGGGAGCAGGGAAATCGTGGGCAGTCATTAATAATTACATCAAGCAACACATCGAAAAAGGCTTTGCGATGTATATATATGATTTCAAGTTCGATGACCTTTCAACCATTGCCTATAATCATCTGCTCAAACATGCTAATAAATATAAGGTAAAACCCAAATTTTACGTCATCAACTTTGATGATCCACATAGAAGCCACCGGTGTAACCCGATCAATCCCGCCTTTATGACGGATATATCCGATGCTTACGAAGCCGCTTATACCATCATGCTGAACTTGAACAGGACGTGGATAAGCAAGCAGGGGGATTTTTTTGTGGAAAGTCCAATCGTGCTGCTCACCGCAATCATCTGGTATCTGAAAATCTATAAAAATGGGATGTATTGTACCTTTCCGCACACGATAGAACTACTGAATAAAAAGTATGAAGACCTATTTACCATCCTTACCTCATATCCTGAATTGGAAAACTACCTGTCAGCTTTTATGGATGCATGGCAAGGGGGAGCCGCAGAACAGTTGCAGGGGCAGATCGCATCGGCAAAAATTCCTCTATCGAGGGTGATTTCACCCCAATTGTACTGGACAATGTCGGGTGATGATTTTTCGTTAGACATCAACAACCCTGAAGAACCCAAAGTTTTGTGTGTAGGCAACAATCCCGACAGGCAAAATATTTATTCCGCCGCTTTGGGTTTGTACAACTCCCGGATTGTAAAACTTATCAATAAAAAATATCAGTTAAAATGCTCTGTTATTGTCGATGAACTTTCATCCATATTCTGGATGGGACTTTCCAATCTGATCGCAACTGCGAGATCCAATTTGATTTCCGTATGCCTGGGTTTCCAGGATTTTAGTCAATTAAGTAGAGATTATGGGGATAAAGAAGCACGAGTTGTACAGAATATTGTTGGAAATATTTTCAGCGGGCAAGTAGTGGGTGAAACGGCGAAAAATTTAAGTGAGCGTTTTGGTAAGGTATTGCAAAAACGGCAAAGTATAAGTATTAACCGCAATGATAAATCCACATCCATATCCACCCAAATGGATAGCCTGATACCTGCATCCAAAATATCCACACTTTCTCAGGGGCACTTTGTCGGAGCTGTAACGGATAATTTCGATGAGCGTATCGAGCAGAAAATATTTCACGCTGAAATCGTGGTGGACAATGATAAGGTAATTTCCGAAATGAAAGCCTACAAAAAAATACCGCAGATACGATCCTTTACCGATGAATACGGAAACGACAATATGAAACAAGTAATTGAAGCCAATTACAGGCAGATTAAAGTGGATGTTGTACAGATTGTAGAAAGCGAACTGGAACGAATAAAGAATGATCCTAATTTACAGCATTTGATACAGCAACGACAATAGTTAGGTGAATATGAAAAGAGGTTGTTTTAAAAACAGCTCTTAATTTAATGACCTATATTTAAGTAGGTATTTTGAAAGCCATTGTAGAGTAGTGTCCCTTTTTGATATGTTGGAAACATTCTTTAAAGAGAATTTTTAGTGAATCTATAGACTATAGAGAAAATAATTATAATGAGGTAGTCTGAAAAGGACTGCCTCATTTTTATGGAAAACTATCTGGCTTAATATTAATAAGCAAACCGGGATGATTTTTTCTCAATTTCATTTATCGAAAAGCATAAAAAATTTAAGTATAAACCATGTAATTAAGGGATATTGTGCTAAATGTAATAAAATTGCTACTAAGTTGCAAAATATTTATTATATCTTTGCAGCACAAAAATTATAGTGAAACGAGTAATTTCCATATCATTCATTGTTATATCAACACTTCTTTTGTTGGTTTATACAATCATACCTCACCATCACCACGAGATATCTCCATGTTTTGTGATAGAGTTTTGTGAGGAAGATAATACTATTAATGATGAACACACATATCATCATATTCCTGATGGAAATACCGAATCTTGTACAGCAGACTTTGAATATATCGTACGACCATTTAGCGATACAATAAAATCAAATGTTTCGTATTTCGAAGATTACGGTCACACCTTTTTATTTCCTATTCATTTTCTTATCGCAGATTTTCTGCATCACGAAATAGAAGACTCCTTTTCCAAAACAGAATATGGAGAATATGGAGAATACATAAATTTCTATAAATCCGCAGAAGCTAACCAATTTCATGGTTTGCGTGCTCCGCCTTATTTTCTCTCTTAACCTTACTACTCTTTTTAGGTAAGTGATTTATACGTTGAATACAGATTATTCAACCATATCACTCATACCACTATCAATGGATTTGTAAAATCCGCACTTTTCCTTTTACAAAATATTCTCTATTTACAATAGATTAGAGGTTTATTATATTACGAATATAATAGATCGTATTTATCCATTTCAATAAAAACAAAAATGAAGTATTATATATTAGGTTTATTTTTAGTAGCGGCTACGCTCTTATTCGCCTGCAATTCAAACAATAAAAATCAGAAATCAAATCCAAAAGATACTCACGAACACGTGGAGGGCGATGGACATGACCATTCGGAAGACGATGGGCACGTTCATTCACCCGGTGACGGGCATAATCATTCGGAAGACGACGGACACAACCATTCGGAGGGAGATGGACATGACCATTCAAAAGACGACGGACATAATCATGGTACAGAAACGGCTGAACATACAGATGAGATACTGTTTACCAAAGAACAGGCAAAATCGGTAGGATTAACTACTGAAACCGTATCGCCCGGAACATTTTTACACGTAATAAAAACAAGTGGACAAGTACAGGCTACCCAAGGAGATGAAGCCACTATTGTCGCCACTTCAAACGGAATTGTTTCATTTATAAATTCGTCAATATCCGACGGTACAGCTATCAGTTCCGGCCAGGCTATCGTCACAATCTCTGCAAGGAATCTTCTGGATGGCGATCCCACAGCAAAGGCAAAGATCGCCTTTGAGACTGCGCAGGCAGAATTTAAACGCGCCGAAGGGCTTATTAAGGATAATATTATTTCGACAAAAGAATATGAACAGGTAAAACTTCGTTATGAAACGGCAAAAACCGTGTATGAAGCACAAGCAGCCAATACGACCGCAGGTGGAGTAAGAGTTACGTCGCCTATCAGTGGCTATCTTAAAAACAGGCTGGTCAGCCAGGGAGAATATGTATCTGTCGGACAGCCTATCGCTACTGTTTCGCAGAATAAACGGGTGCAATTGAAAGCGGAAGTCTCCGAGAACTATTTCAATAGCCTCAGGAACATAAGCAGCGCCAATTTTAGAATGGCCTACGACAAGACGGTTTACAAACTGTCGGATATGAACGGCCGCCTGTTGTCATTCGGCAGAGCGGCGGACAGGCAATCGTTTTATATTCCTGTTACTTTCGAGTTCGATAACGTAGGAGATATTATCCCTGGCTCGTTTGCAGAAGTTTATTTGCTGTCATCTCCACAGGAGAATATAATTTCTGTTCCCGTATCAGCATTGACTGAGGAGCAAGGATTATACTTTGTTTATTTACAATTAGACGAAGAAGGCTATAAGAAACAGGAAGTAATAATCGGCCAGAATAACGGAGAACGGGTTGAAATCCTTGCAGGTTTGTCTTCGGGAGATAAAGTTGTTACCAAAGGTGTATATCAGGTGAAATTGGCAGCTATTTCGTCCATTATGCCGGATGGACACACACACTAACCTTTAAAATCTTATGTTATGCTGAATAAAATAATAAGATTTTCACTTAATAACCGGATGGTTGTTCTGGTCGCTTCCGTATTGTTAATGCTGGCGGGAACATATACCGCCACAAATATGGAGGTGGATGTGTTTCCTGATTTGAATGCTCCAACTGTGGTTGTAATGACGGAAGCGACAGGAATGGCTCCCGAAGAGGTAGAGCGGCTGGTGACTTTTCCTATTGAGACTGCCGTGAATGGTGCTACTGATGTACGCCGTGTCCGTTCGTCTTCAACAACAGGTTTTTCAGTTGTATGGGTCGAGTTTGATTGGGGAACGGATATTTACATAGCACGTCAAATCGTATCAGAAAAGCTGGCGGTTGTCAGGGACGCTCTTCCATCCAATGTCGGAAATCCGACATTAGGGCCGCAATCGTCCATCTTAGGAGAAGTGGTCATTATTGGTTTGACTTCTGACTCAACCTCATTACAAGATTTGCGTACACTCGCCGACTGGACAATACGCCCACGACTATTATCAACAGGAGGTGTTGCGCAAGTTACCGTGATTGGTGGCGAAATCAAAGAGTATCAGATATTGCTGAATCCGGAAAAAATGAAACACTATGGTGTAGGATTGGACGAAGTAATCAGTGTAGTACAAAATATGAATCAGAATGCTTCCGGAGGTGTGCTGTACGAATACGGCAACGAGTATATCATCCGTGGTATTCTTTCTACAAATCAGGTAGCCGCACTGGGCAAATCCGTTGTAAAAAGTGTGAACGATGCCCCTATTTTACTTGAAAATATAGCTGATGTCAAAATTGGCGACAAGGCGCCCAAATTAGGGATTGCTTCTGAAAAAGGAAAACCGGCTGTTCTTATGACAATAACTAAGCAACCGGCAACCAGTACGCTTGAACTGACAGACAAGATAGACCAGTCGCTGGTGGAACTTCAACAATCGCTCCCTGCCGATGTGAAAATATCAACCGATATTTTCCGTCAGGAACGTTTCATAAATAATTCAATCAACAACATTCAAAAAGCTCTACTTGAAGGGGGAATTTTTGTCGTGATTATCTTATTCATCTTCTTAATGAATGTAAGGACGACTGTTATTTCGCTTGTGGCTATTCCTCTTTCACTGGTATCGGCTATTTTGGCCTTGAAGTTTATGGGATTAACTATTAACACCATGAGTTTGGGTGGGATGGCGATTGCCATCGGTTCGTTAGCCGATGATGCGATTGTAGATGTGGAGAATATTTTTAAACGACTGCGGGAAAACCGGCAAAAGCCGAAAGAAGAGCAAAGAAGTGTAATATCGGTTGTATATGATGCATCGAAAGAGGTACGTATGCCCATTCTCTATTCTACTTTTATCATCATTGCCAGTTTTGTTCCATTATTCTTCCTTTCAGGTATGGAAGGACGTATGCTGGCTCCACTTGGAATTGCATTCATCGTGGCTCTCTTTGCATCCACGGTTGTTGCACTGACATTAACACCTGTATTATGCAGCTATTTGCTGGGGAAATCCAGAAAAGGAGGTGATACACCAGAAAAAGAAGCCTACGTTGCAAAAAAACTGAAAGGAATTTACGAGCGTGCATTAAAATGGTCTCTCAATCATAGAAAATGGGCACTTGGAGGAACCGGCGTTGTTGTGTTATTGGCTATTATCTTCTTCTTTACACTTGGACGCAGCTTTCTTCCGCCATTTAACGAAGGTTCGTTCACTGTCAGCATCAGCACTATGCCCGGCATATCATTGGAAGAATCGGGGAAGATGGGTAGAATAGCAGAAGAACTATTACTCTCTGTGCCGGAAATACAAACAGTAGGGCGTAAGACAGGACGTGCTGAATTAGACGAACATGCGTTAGGCGTTAACGTTTCTGAAATAGAAGCACCTTTCATTCTCGACAAGCGTTCTAAGGATGAAGTGCTGGAAGAAGTAAGGGAGAAACTGAAATTGCTGCCGGGCGTAAATATCGAAATAGGGCAACCTATATCTCATCGAATAGATGCTATGCTGTCAGGTACAAGAGCAAATATTGCTATTAAACTGTTTGGGACGGATCTGAATAAAATGTACAGCCTGGGTAATCAGATCAAAGCAGCTATTGAAGATGTCGAAGGAATTGCCGACCTGAATGTGGAACAACAAATTGAACGTCCACAGTTGAAAATAGAACCCAAACGGGAATTGTTAGCGAAATATGGAATTTCATTACCTGAATTTGCAGAAATCGTTAATGTACTTTTGGCAGGAGAAGTCGTCTCACAAGTTTACGAAGGCAACAAATCATTCGACCTCACATTGAAAGTGAACAATGAAAGTCGTTCAACCGCCGATAAAATCAGGAAGTTGATAGTGGATGTCAACGGTAGAAAAATACCGTTAGAGAATATTGCCGAAATTACCTCTTCCACCGGCCCCAATACGATTAACCGTGAGAATGTGGCACGTAAACTGGTTATTTCTGCGAACGTGGCAGGACGAGATTTGCGTGGAGTTGTAACCGACATACAGGAAAAAGTCAATGATGGAATTGAATTGCCCGAAGGTTATCATATCGAGTATGGAGGACAATTCGAGAGCGAGCAGGCAGCATCCCGTATGTTGCTTATTACATCCATATTCTCTATTATGGTCATATTTCTTTTACTCTTTGCTCAATTCAAGAGTGTGAGGCAATCAGCGGTTATATTACTGAACCTTCCGTTAGCATTGATAGGGGGCGTATTTGTCATATTTTTCACTAATGGGGTAATCAGTATTCCCGCCATTATCGGTTTTATCTCGCTCTTAGGTATTGCTACTCGCAACGGAATGTTACTTATCACGCGTTATAACGATTTACAGGATGAAGGCTATTCAAAATTCGAGAGTGTAATGCACGGCTCGTTAGACCGGTTAAACCCTATACTGATGACTGCGTTAACAACAGCTTTAGCCCTGATACCGCTTGTTTTTGGCGGAGATTTGCCGGGTAACGAGATACAAAGTCCTATGGCTAAAGTTATAATGGGCGGATTGCTGACTTCTACCTTTTTGAATGGGTTCATTATTCCTATAATGTACCTGATAACCGAAAGGAAAGTAGTTCAAGCAGAGATTATAAAAGATGATGAGAATGAAGATGGAGAAAATAACAAATAAAATTCAAATGAAGGCAATCATAACAAACCTATTGGTATTGTGTATGGGCATTACCTTGAATGCACAGACAAATATCAATTCCGTATTGGCTTCGATAGAAGAAAACAATACGACTTTGAAGTCGCTTCGTGAAAGCGCAGAAGCGCAAAAATTAGGAAATAAAACAGGTATATACCTTGAAAATCCGAAGGCCGGGTTCAATTACCTGCGGGGAAATCCCTCGGATATTGGCAATCGCACCGATTTCAACATAATGCAAACATTTGATATACCAACTATTACCGGCATAAAAAACAGGGTAGCCGGAGAAAAGAATAATCTGGTTGAATGGCAATACAGGGCAGACCGGATGAATATTCTTCTGGAAGCAAAGCAGTATTGTATCGAGTTGATATATTACAATGCACTGAAAAAAGAATTGGATTTGCGTCTGCAACATGCCGAAACAATTGCGGCAGGCTATCAGGAACGTCTGGATAAGGGAGATGTCAGTATTTTGGAGTACAACAAGGTAAGATTGAACCTGTCAAGCGTCCAAGGTGAGATATCGAGAGTAGATGTTGAGCGTAATGCACTTATTGAGCACCTGAAACGATTGAACGGAGGAAACGATATCTCTCTGGATGATTACCTGTTTCCTGAGATTGAATTTCCGCTAAGTTTCGAGGGATGGTATGTAGGGGCTGAACAGAAAAACCCTGTTTTAGCCTATGTAAAACAGGAAATAGAAGTAAGCAAGAAGCAGGTATCGTTAAGCAAGGCAATGGGGTTACCCACTTTTTCCGCAGGATATATGAGCGAAAAAGTGGTAGGACAACGCTATCAGGGAGTTTCGGTCGGAGTTTCCATTCCGTTGTGGGAGAATAAAAACCGTGTGAAACAGGCACAAGCGGCCGTAAGGGCGGCAGAGTCGAGAGAAACCGATAGCAAACGTCAGTTTTACGGGCAACTCCAAATACTCTACAATCGCACTTTGGGATTAAAAGCCACGGCTGATACCTATCGCTATTCCTTGGAGACGGCCAACAGTTCAGAACTATTGAAAAAAGCCCTGGATGCGGGAGAAATATCCCTGTTGGATTATATCGTTGAAATCGGTTTGTATTATAACACCGTCAATCAGGCGTTAGAGGCCGAAAGGGATTACCAAATGGCATTTGCAGAATTATCGGCAGTAGAACTGTAAAACAGAATGCCATGAAAAGGCAAATAAACAAAAAGAAAAAAAAGAAAAAGATAAGCCCGAAAACAAGAAAATGGATTTTTGGAATAAGTATTACCGTTGGAGTAATTTCGGGCTTATTGTTCTGGTTCTTTTTTACAAGATGTCATGACGACAAGTGTTTCTATCATTATTGTCCATTGATGGAAGTAATAGCGTGCACTTTTTTCTTTGGAATGATGCCTTTCGCATTTCTCCCTGAAGATCATTCTGGCAAAAAAGTTATAAATAAAAAACAAAAGAAGAAATTATGAGTAATAGCAGTGAGTTAATCAAAGGAAACGAAGAAAATATCTCACAGAAAAGGGCTTCTTTTAGAGCCGGTATTTCATTCGTATTGTTAATAACGGGTTACATTCTTGTTGCAGATGCACCAAAAGAAGATGCAGGCTATGCATGGCAAACAATATCAGGAATATAAACAAAAAACTAAAAGAGTATTGTAATGAAACACAAACATCAATACGATGCACAAGGCAGACAGCTTTGTTGCACACCACAGGAAGAAAAAATTTACACGGATGCAAACGCTAAAAAGTTATTGGAACAAAAGCATCCCAAAACAGCACACAATCACGACCACAGTGATGATGATGACGGACACGACCATTCTCATTCGGGCGGTAACGATAGTATTTTCAAAATGTTTCTACCTGCCATTATCTCCCTTGTACTATTGCTCGCAGGTATCGCAATGGATAATTGGTTTCTGCAAACATGGTTTACGGATTGGGTAAGGGTTGTTTGGTATGTGGTTGCCTATATTCCAGTCGGATTACCTGTACTCAAAGAAGCCGTAGAAAGCATAGGTAAAGGCGAAATCTTTTCGGAGTTCTTTCTTATGGGGATTGCCACTATCGGAGCATTTACCATTGGAGAGTACCCGGAGGGTGTCGCCGTAATGTTGTTCTACGCCGTTGGAGAAGTGTTCCAGACATTGGCTGTTTCCAGAGCCAAAGCCAATATCAAATCATTGCTCGACCAAAGACCCGATGAAGTAACGGTTTTACGAAACAATGAACCACAAACCGTAAAGGCAGAAACAGTGGACATCGGCGAAATCATACAACTGAAGCCGGGAGAAAAATTAGGTTTGGACGGAGAATTGTTATCCGAAACATCGTCATTCAATACGGCAACTTTAACAGGCGAAAGCAAACCCGATACAAAGAACAAAGGCGAAACGGTTTTGGCTGGAATGATAAACCTGAACACCGTATCGCAGGTAAAGGTTACGACCGCATACACTGACAGTAAATTGAGTAAGATTTTGGAATTGGTACAAAACGCCACTTCGCAGAAAGCACCAACGGAGTTGTTTATCCGCAAGTTTGCCAAAATCTATACACCTATTGTAGTGGTTTTAGCCGTAGCCATTTGTTTAGTACCCTACGTTTTCGTGGACGATTATCAGTTTAAAGATTGGTTGTATAGGGCTTTGGTATTTCTGGTTATTTCTTGTCCGTGTGCTTTGGTTATTTCTATTCCGTTAGGTTATTTCGGTGGAATTGGAGCTGCTTCAAGAAATGGAATACTGTTCAAAGGAAGCAACTTTTTAGATGCCCTTTCCAATATCCAAAACGTAGTTATGGATAAGACTGGAACGATGACAGAGGGTGTTTTTAAGGTTCAGGAAGTTGTTTTTGCCCCTGAATTTAATGAAACCGAAATCCTGCAAATGGTCAATGTATTGGAAAGCCACAGTACACACCCCGTAGCAACCGCTATTCACGAATACGTTGGAAAGCCAAGTAATGAAGTTAAATTGGAAAATATGCAGGAAATTGCAGGACACGGACTGAAGTCAACCATCAATGGTAAGGATTTATTGGTTGGCAATTTCAAACTGATGAATAAGTTCGGGATACAATATGATTTAGACCCGGACACTATTGTTTATACTACGATTGCGGTTGCTTACGATAATAAATTTGTTGGTTACATCACGATTGCCGACAGCATAAAGGAAGACTCGCAGGAAACCATCAATCTACTGCACAGACTAAATGTTAAAGCTACAATGCTTAGTGGCGATAAAAGTACCGTTGTAAAGTATGTTGCGGAGCAGTTGGGCATAGACAATGCTTTTGGCGATTTACTACCGGAAGATAAAGTAAACAAGGTAAAGGAAATCAAAACCAAAAATGAAACAGTTGCTTTTGTTGGGGATGGTGTAAACGATGCCCCTGTTGTGGCATTAAGCGACGTAGGTATTGCAATGGGCGGTTTAGGGAGTGATGCCACGATTGAAACGGCAGATGTGGTAATACAAGATGATAAGCCCAGCAAAATACCTATGGCAATCAACATCGGTAAACAGACAAAGAAAATAGTTTGGCAAAATATCACACTGGCATTTGCGGTAAAAGGGATTGTATTGGTATTGGGTGCAGGCGGTCTTGCCACAATGTGGGAAGCCGTTTTTGCTGATGTAGGCGTGGCGTTATTGGCAATACTAAATGCAGTAAGGATACAACGGATGAAATTTTAGAATTAGGTCATTATGTCCTGTTAGTAATGGGTAAAATAGGCTATGGGTAAGAAAGGTAAAAGTTATACAAAAGTGCCTCCCTACAAAAAATACGGAGCTTCCAAACCTTCAAATGTCAATTTGTCGAAGAAGAAACCTTCATTCTTTTTAATAGCTTTTGGGATATTCTTAACCCTATGCCTATCACCGTCACCGTCATCGTCGTCATCGCAATCATCCAAGGTAGAAATTGTTAGTCCGGTGACGAGCAAAAAAGAGTTATGTCAAACAAAAATCAAATAAAATTAACGGTTCTGTTTACGGGAACAAATCACAGTTCCCCAAGAGAAGTCCGAAAATGTAAATTCCTTTTTAAATATGACAGTATTTGGGCTTCTCTGTTAATAGTAAAATAATGACGAATGGATAAATTTTATAAGGAGACGTTACATAAACTGGAAACAGCAATCAACGAATTAGAGATAGAATCCGATTGCTCTTTACAACGAATAGAGGCTGTTATACACTTAATTGTGAAGTGCCTCTCTGAAGTAAAGGAATACGTTTCGGAACGAGGGTTCAAAAACATTGATGAAGAAATCCGTTTTTTCAAATATCAGAAACCAGCCATTCTTTCCAAACTCATTTACTACAATGCCATTTATAGAATCGAGACTAAGAAACCTTACGGAACAGAACCCATACGGAAGTACCTCAATAGGGAATTGAAAAAACTCAAACGGTACTTTGACAATAACCTCGACTTCTATAAATACTATCGTACCAACAATTCCTATTTGGACGAGAAACTGTTTGTCAGGAAGTGTTACGATATTAAGTTATGCTTGGATACCTATTACTTTCAGTCTGACCATAACTTTTCCACCTCACATGATTACAAGGCTGCAAAAATTATTGCCAACGATTTGATACAGGTCTATATAGAAGACCAGTTATACGACAAAGACCTGAAAGACAAATCAACAGCACCAAAGAAGCTAAACTGGACAGGTAGCAAAGTAGCGTTAATAGAACTCATTTATGCATTACATAATCAAGGTGTATTTAACGATGGCAACGCCGATATAAGGTTAATCGCCAAGTATTTTGAAAATACGTTTGATGTCAATCTGGGTAATTTTTACCAAACCTATTTGGAATTGAGAAACCGAAAAATAAACCCAACAAAATTCCTTGATACACTTCGGGAAGGGCTTATAAGGAAAATGAACGAGCAGGATGAAAAGTGAAAAAACTGAAAAACTCTTACCCCACCCACCCAATAGCGGTATATTTTAATAATTCCCATTCGCAGGCGAATAGAAAACATTAAAATATCCGGCACACGAAAAAGTTGATCCATTCCGTTCCGTTAAACCACCCGCAAGCTGGGCGGAACACTTCACTTCATTGGATCAACACTTTCGTTTTTGTGCCTCATTGTCTGACCCCCATTTATAGGAGGACTAATATTGTTTGGGCTTACCTGCTATGTACCATTATGATAATACTAATCATTTCCTTTTTGGTTTCCTGTTTTCAAATTCAAAGGTTGTTTCGCCTTTATCATCCATGATAATATAGGCATTGAATTTTCTACCCGATTTGCTTTTCATACCTTTGACAAGGTTGGTTTTTCCGTTTCTTACAAGATTTTCTATATCGGAAAGGCTTAACTGCACTCCACATACATTACGGAATTGAATCCAACCACAAGCCTCGTCGGGGCATTTCACAACCTTGTTCCAAACCAAAAGTCGGTGGCTTTTGCATTTGGGACAGGCCAATTCGGGTTGATTTTCTTTGACGATATTCATATCCAGAAGTTCCCGTGTAACGGATATGGCATAGGCTTCCATATCTTTGAGAAAAACCGTGGCATCCGCTTCGTTGTTTTCGATTTTCTGCAATACCATTTCCCATTCAGCAGTCATGCCAACATCGGAAATCCGTTTGTCCTTTACAGCCCCATAAACCTGCAATCCCTTATCGGTAGGGACAAGTGATTTCTTTTCACGCCGAATGTAATCCCTTTTGAAAAGCGTTTCTATAATGGATGCTCTTGTGGCAGGCATACCAATGCCGATGTCTTTCAGGGTTTTCCGTCCGTCCTCGTTATCAACTTCCTTTCCGGCGTTTTCCATTGCGGACAATAAACTTGCTTCGGTGTAAAGACCAGGCGGCTTGGTTTTCTTTTCCAGCACGGATACCTCTTTTATTTTCAGTTCATCGCCGACCTCCAATTCCGGCAATTCCTGAACAGGCTCGCTGTCATCATCCGTAAAATTCTTTCTGATACCACGCCAACCCGCTTCGAGAATCTTACATCCTTTCAATGTGAAATCATAATGAGAAGCCTGTAACCCGATGTCGGTTATCTCTTTTGAACAGGCAGGCGAAAGGGCTTCCAATAAGCGGTGCGCAATCATGTCATATATGACGTTTTCATTTGTGGACAATCCGGACGGGATCTTTTCGGTAATCAACAGACCGTGGTGGTCTGTTACCTTTACATCGTTCACAATACGCTTATTGAAACGAATCCATTTCACTTTTTCAACAGCCTCCTTACAGGAAATCCTTGTCTCCAATGCTCTTACCAGTACAGGTATTTCAGCCCACATATCTTCGGGGATATATTTGCTACCGGTACGGGGATAGGTGATAAATTTCTTTTCGTACAGGCTTTGGGCAATATTCAATGTTTCCTCGGCAGTATAGAATGCCCTTTTGTTGGCTTCTTTCTGCAATCCCGTGAGGTCGAACAGCAGAGGCGGTTGCTCCGAAACCGTTTTATTTGCAACTGCCGTAACGGTAGCTATTCCCGCACGTTGTACCGATTTCAGTGTATCGTCAGCGAGTTTTTTGTCATCCCATTTGGTCTTGGAAAGGCTTTTGAAGTCCACAAAATCTTTGCGGTGTTCCAATTGTACCTGGAAGTACTTTTTGACGGTGAAATCCTTGTTTTCCACATATCGCTTGCAGATAAGGGCAAGCGTAGGCGTTTGTACACGTCCCAGCGAGTACACGCCACGACCTGCCGAAATACTCAATGCCTGCGAGGCATTGATCCCCACGAGCCAGTCGGCTCTGCTCCGCCCTTGTCCGGCACGGTAAAGCCCGTCAAAATCGCTTCCGGCTTTCAGGTTGTCAAGACCCTGCTTGATCGCTTTTTCCGTCAGTGAACTTATCCATAAACGTTCAAAAGGTTTCCGGCAGTTCAGGTATTCATAGATGTACCTAAAGATAAGTTCACCCTCTCGACCGGCATCGGTGGCCACGATAATACTATCGCAGCGACCGATGACCTGTTCAATAATTTTCAACTGTTTCAATGCACCGCTATCGGGGACATGGCTTTTATCCTTTTTAATCTTCCGTACCGTAAGTAAAAAAGGATCGGGTAAAATGGGCAGGGCTTCCCTTTGGAAGCCCTGTACCCCGTAATCTTCGGGCATTGCCAATGTGACAAGATGCCCCAATGCCCACGTAACCTCATAACCGTTCCCTGTCAGGTAACCATCCTGCTTTTCGGTTGCTCCCAACAGGCTGGCTATTTCCCTCGCTACACTCGGTTTTTCCGCAATAATTGCTTTCATAACGTTTTCTCGATTTTAGTGATTTAAACTCTCACCCCTTTGGATTTAGCTCGACCGTTAGGAGCATTCTGCCGTTGCTGTTGCGCACTGTTTCTCGGTCTCTGTTGCTCCGGCTTCAAAGGTTCTTTGATGTGTTTGGTCGCCTCGTTGGTTTTCCCGTTTGAATTGACGGCTACCTGTGTCCTGTGTGCTTCGGCGGGCTGCACTTTTTCTTTCAATGTATTGGGATTTTTAAAGCTGAAATCATAACCTCCCGTTTCTTTGTCCAACGTAACATATCCTTTATACGGTTGTCCTTTTCCATCTTTGAAATCCGAAACATAAAGTGTCTTGCCTGCCATAAGTTCTTTATGTTCTTCATCGGAGAATTCTTTGCCACGGAAGACTTTTGGGTTATTCTCCTGTCTTTGCCTGGGTGCCCTATCCCCGAAAAGAAACTCCGGCCGCCTCTTATCTGCGTTGTATTGGACATACGCATTTTTATTTTCAGTGTTTTTAAATTCCAGACCCTCTAAAAGAACTGGTTTTCCATCCCTTAAATCCAGTTTCTGTTCTTCATTTAACTTTACACCTTTGATAATATCGGGTACTTTTATCCAGTTCTGCCGGAATGCGATAACCTCATTGGTCAGGTGGTCGATACTGATAATGGACGGTATCTTTTCTCCTGTCCTGCGGTTGGTCAAGTCCACCACACGCCCCATGTTTCCACTTTTGAGCAGGTTTTCCTTGTCCTCTTTGGTAAAAGTATGACCGAAGAACTCGTCTTTGAGGTTAGGTGCATGGCGTACGCCGTACATGACAAAGACGGTCTTTCCGTTTGCCCCCTGTTGAAGGCCCAACCTTGCTTCCGAACGGAGAATGGCGGTATCCAAGTTGACACTTATAGGCATCACGAAATTGGTTTTGTAACCTTTTAATAAAGGTTCCATGGCATCCATTTTTTCGAGCGTTTCGCGTTTCACCCCAAGTTGTTCCAACGTTTTCCAGTCGATGTCCTCTGCCTTGTACCGGTATTCCTTTGTTTCCTTTGTTTCCGATGTTTCAGGTGTTTGTGGTGCCTGTGGTGTTTGTGGTGTCTGTGGTGTCTGGGTTGTCTGGGTTGTCCCCGGCGGTTGAGAGGCAGCCTGCGATGTTGCTTGCGAAGTGTCCTGTGTAATTGCCATATCCTTTTTGTTCTCCTGCTGTTCCTTTGGTTTATCAACTACTTGTTGTTGCCCCTCTGGTTCCTGAACTTGCTGTTGTTGCCCCTTTGGTTCTTCGACCCGGTGCTTTGCCAGGATCGCCTCGCCCTCCGTAGTAGGAGTATTGACTTGCTTCTGTATTGCTTTGGCGGTAGCGACCGCCTCCGAAGCAGGAACTTTGAAAAAAGAAAAATGGGTCGGGTCTTTCAGTTGTCTCCAGAAGTTGGAGAAAAAATTGGTGAACAGATCTCCCGCCCTGTCAACCCGCATGAATTGGCTTTGATTTTTCTTGGCCGGATTAACGGTTTTCAGATTACCGTTTTCGTCAATGCCCGTGACGGCTTGGATTTTCTTTTTCTCCTTGTCCATGACCAGCAGCACATCCGAAAGTTGTTCGGGATATTGCTGTGGATTTTCATTTGTTGTTTCGCTCATAACTGTTGATTATTAAAATTAGTGTTACCCGAAAATAGGCGAAGCAGATACGGCTATGCCGTATCTGTCCTTAAGCGGTAGTGTTTGTCACTTGTTTCCTTTGGTTCGCCGTAAGGGTGAGTTGAAACTATCCCTGATGAACTGGTGTACATCCGATAGCTTGTAGTACAACTTCCCGCTGATGGTGTAATACGGTAGCTTACCGGTCGAGCGGTATCGTTGCAGGGAGCGGTGGCTGATTTTCAGCATTTGGAGCACATCCTGATTATCCAGTAACTGTTCACCGTCAATACTGTGTCGTTGTTTTTGGATGTTGAGGACGTATTCTTTCAAAATGTCGAAGCGCTCCATGATACGTTCCATCCATGCGATAAATTCCATTCTGTCGATGTTCATAGCAATCTTTTTTTAATGATTTGTACACCGCAAAATTGGAGTTATTGGCGCAGGCTGTCTTCCGATACGTGTCTATCAAAAAGGCACTTTTTTCATTTTTATCTCAATCAGGTTAAAGCATTGTTTTTATGCGTTTTCTGTAGTTATTGGTTAACAGGTCGGCATGCAATCCAATCAATTTGCCGATACATATACATCGGCAGACGGGTAAAAAAAGCGCAAGCCCGGTTGATGCGTTA
This sequence comes from Proteiniphilum sp., assembly GCF_034331125.1. Taxonomy (NCBI): domain Bacteria; kingdom Pseudomonadati; phylum Bacteroidota; class Bacteroidia; order Bacteroidales; family Dysgonomonadaceae; genus Proteiniphilum; species Proteiniphilum sp. The sequence continues at coordinate 3,537 of NZ_JAXQGC010000038.1, read as the reverse complement.
ATGCAGCAACAGGTATCGACAAACATACATGTGGAAAAAGTACAACCCCGGCCAATACTGTACTTACGGCTTATGCCGGAAAGAGAGGTGAGAATTATAGATTATTTTCCCTTGTCGAAAGGCTTAATTTTTGATTTTGTGAGAGATAAAATCGTTTCCAAAAAAGAATAAAAAGGCCGCAAAGGTAAGGCGGACATCCGCTGTACCCCACCAAAAGACTACGGCATAATGGCAGGGTAACATAAGGAATCTTTACCGTGTTTACAGTGTTACCCTGCCACCCTGAAGGGACTTATTCCGTTTCCTTTTGGTTCCGCAGATGTCCGCCTTGATGGAAAAGCTTTCTTTTTTTTCTGTTTTTTTCTTTTGTTCTTTTGAAAACAATTTTAGTAGGTAGAAGCGCACCTGTTAATGAGCCGTTTGTGTATTCATCGTTACAGGTTTCCCCAATCAATTTACCGGTACACGTTTGCCGGCAAAGGGGCAAAAAAGTGCAGCACCGATTGATACAGACCAACAAACATGCCTCCTCAAAAAACAGTGTAAAAAAAGTGCAGCATCAATAGAAAAACTTCGAGGTCACGATGCACTCATTGCGGCAAAAATCTTTTACCCGCAACCCACTGGATTGGTAGCGGGCATAAACCTCTTCAAATTGCTTCTGGTTCCACATAGGTTTTTTGCCGACAAAAGTAGGACAATCTAAACTGGAATGAAACACGGGATAGACCGAATGCTTACAATATATACTGCACTTTTGTCAAAAAGCGGCATAAGAATTACAGGGTATCATCCCTGTCCATATACTCCTCCAAACTGAATTTCAGTTGATCCAAAAATGATGTCCGTGAACCTGCACGGGTCTTCATCCGGTGGAAACTGTTATGGATGTCGTTCAGTGAAACACGAAAAAGGACCTGGAATATCGAGCTGATTTTACGGATACCTATTTTCCCGTGGGAAATAGCTTCACTCGCATAGAGCGCATAGATCAGTTCGATAAGGGCATTTTTTGATTGCGTCCAGTAGAAGTTTTTGGTTTCCTCACTTTGCAACAGCACATCGGGATTTTGTTCAGGATTTAGTTTTGACGTCAGGTAATTATAGGTTAGTTCGTTGGCTATGATCTTTGCCACCTTGTAGTCAAAGTAGGTAGAAAATTTCGGATCGATCTCAAACACGTAGCTGTTCAATCCATCATAATAATTAATGTTTCCCAGCGTAAAATACTCCCCGTCACGGTCAGTCCTGCCCGAACGATAGTACCGGTAGAAAGTTGAATAACATATATGCACCCTATATTCCTGTGTCAATGCTTTGAGTTGTAAAGCATAATAACTTTGGTTAAGATCACCGCTATCCACGGGGCAAGCCGTCTCAATCCGGTACACTTTATTATAGTGAATAAGTTTACCGAGGATGTTCGGCTTGATCACCTTAAAAAAATAGATTTCCTCATCTATGCCGGAGAACCCCTCCCTCATTACATCATCTTTAACGGTACGTAATAATTCTTGGAGGTAAATAGTCATTTTACACGCTTCGTCAATAAAACTCGATGTTTCGGCTGACAGTTTTCTTTCCAGTTTTTGGATTTCAGCCATGATGTTGTTCAGTTTCATAGCTAATACTTTTTAATTGTGTGAAAACTATTCTAAGCACAAATATTAATATTAACTACGAATTAATTCCATGATATATACCGAAGTCATGGAAGATTTTTATGAAAAATACCCCCCTTCTATTGACTTTGAACGATGGTCAGATTGCAAAATCAAATTTTTCTTATGAAAGACACTATCGAAAGAAATAAACTGCTTTATTAGATCAAACTGAATTGTAGAAAGATTAGAGTACTGTTATATATGGCTTTACATTTGAAATCTTTTAGTACATTTGTGGTTTATAGAGAAGTGTACATTTGAGAATATTCACATATCAAGAAATTTTAAAAAATAAGCGGAATTAATGGCAAATAAATCTCACCTGAAATTTTTAAACGAGCAGCAATTGTCTGAAATTAAAAATTTTAAATATAATTACGGTTTTGAGAAGGATAAAGATGATAGAGATAACTCCCCTAAAAATTATGTTAGGTTAGCAACCTCGTTTAAATCAGATTTAGAAAAATTGGATAATGACTTAGAAGCAAAATACAATGCGAAAGACCGCACTTTGGAGATACCTTATGATATAGATTATGTACAAATCACTTTTCAAGACCAATTTGTAATAAACAAGTATTTTCAAGATTATTACAACGATTTTGGTTTAGAGGCAACTGCCTTTTATGATTTCGCTAAAAGAGGACTATTTGCTGTTTTTGACCGTGATAAGTTTCAAACATTTATTACCAATGTACATAACTTTATTGATTGTGAATTAGATAGAAACCAAAACGCAAAGTATTCCAACTATATTAAGTATATATCCAGTTTCAAACTGTTAAGAGCAAGAGACATTTTAAAATTTACATTGGAAAACATTGGTGATATTATATATCTATCCTTAATGAACTTGCCCTTGGACGATACTATTAAACAGCAAATTGTCCGATCATTGATAGTTTATTTTGAAACGAATGGAATTGCTTATAAACATGACACTGAAAATGACAGAATAGAATTACAAAAACCAACACCCGAGCAAATTCAAAAAATCGTCCAAAACTTTGACATAATCGAGAGTGCTACCTGCTCTGCATTTACGACCGTTCGACCAAGTGAGTTTAATACAGTAGAACGTCAATTTGGCTTTACAATTCAAAATGCAGATGAAGATTTACCGATTGTTGGTATTATTGATACAGGCATTAGCAATCAAACAGCATTAGCTCCTTTAATAATTAATGATGCTACATTCACTCTTGCAGGCAATCCACTTATTGACCAGGCAGGGCGTAGAAGTGGATTATATTATTTAGGACACGGAACGGCTGTAGCAGGTTTAGTAGCACTGGGTAAAGAAAATCATAGAAACAATTTTAATGGCAATGTTTTAGCCGATGCAAAATTACTCTCGATAAAAATCAGTGAAAATGGCAACGGTTATATTTCAGAAGTAGATTTATTGAAAATGCTATATGATGTTAAGGCTAAATATCCTGACATAAGGTTATTTACATTGACTACTTGTTATAGCCGCTATATGAACAAGAATGAGGCTTTCTCCGACTATACGTACTCTTTGGACAAATTTGCCTATGAAACAAATAGTCTCATCTTTATTTGTACAGGAAATAATGAGAATTGCATCAACGAAAATACAGGTTATGATTTATCCTATTTTCATGGAGACCACACCAATTTATCAACACCAGCTGATAGTCTAAATAATCTTACTGTTGGAGCAGCAGCCGATAATTTAAAAGATGGTATCTTTTTAGGTATTGCCGACGGCAAGGAATTTCCAGCACTATACACGAGAAAGGGACATATTGATTTATCTGCAATCTACAGTGATGCCAAGAAAACAAATAAAAACTATCACTACTGACCGGATAAAATTTCAGAAAAAAATGGGGCTACCGCCTCAAGG
>NZ_JAXQGC010000037.1:9563-94050 GCF_034331125.1 Proteiniphilum sp. | reverse complement strand
AGCAAGCCGGGTGGTGTGAGAGGGCGGGGGAGTAATCCCCCTACCTACTCGATTAAAAAGTGGGGATCTACGGGGAAGATTCCCGATAAAATATGTATTTTTGTACCGATAATTGTAAAGTCTTTCGTTATGGGGATACATCATAGAATGTCGGTTGTCTTGCTGTTCATGCTAACGCTGTCGTTTTTCATTTCCTGCAACCAGCAGAGTGGACGTAGTATGTTCAGGGCGGAGAATAGCGTTGAGTTCGATACGATCAGTCTGGTTGCCCGGCACCATCTCGACGGGGATACGGCAAATCCTTATTGTAATATAGAAGTGGATTTTATTTATCCTGTCAGCAGTGGTAAAATGAATCTGGATATGTTACAACAGTTCTTTATCAGGAATACTTTTGGTGCACCGTATGATACTTTGTCCCCTCCGGACGCTGTGCAGGCGTATATAAGAAATTATATAGAGAACTATACCGCCGATGCAGGGACATACCGGGAGAGCGCAGATGAAATCCGTGAACTTAACAGCCTTATCTCCGGCATCGATGTTTCCGACAGCGAACATTACACCGAAGATTTCTTCTATTCCTATTATGAGAGCATTTCTGATTCTATTGTCTACAATTATCATGAAGTTCTTTCATTTCAGGTGAAACAATCCAATAACAAGGGTGGGGCGGCTTCTTACGACTCCTACCGTAATTATGTTTTAAATCTGAATACAGGCAGGCAGGTTACCGAGAATGATATTTTCAACGCCGGCTATGATACGGCCCTTCAGCGGCTGATTATCACGTCTTTATTGGAACAGGCTAATGCCGGGAGCGTGGAGGAACTGGAGGATCTTGGTTTTTTCGGTGTAAGGGAGATTGTGCCTAACCAGAATTTCCTGCTGGACGACAAAGGAATCATTTATACATATAACAAGGGTGAATATTCGGCATATCAATTGGATGCTCCCCAGGTATTTATCCCGTATGAAATGATATTCCCCCTGTTGAGGGAAAACAGCGTTGCAGCTAAATTAGCCGATTTAAAGTGAAAAGTCTCGAAACCTATTTTCCGTCGCTTACTGAGAAGCAGAAACAGCAGTTTGAAGCACTGCCTGATCTTTATTCCGACTGGAATGCCAAAATCAATGTAATTTCCCGCAAGGATATCCATAATCTCTATCCGCATCACGTACTGCACTCGTTGGCTATTGCCCGGTATATCCGTTTTACCCCGGGATCTACCATTATGGATGTAGGCACGGGTGGAGGCTTTCCCGGTATTCCGTTGGCTATTTTCTTTCCCGAAGTGCAGTTTGTACTGCTTGACAGTATCGGAAAGAAAGTGAAGGTTGCGAAAGAGATATCCGAAACAATAGGATTGAAGAACGTGGAAACAGTGCATGCCCGGGTCGAAGAGGAAAAAAGGAAATACCATTTTATTGTGAGCAGGGCGGTGATGCCGCTGCCCGAACTGGTCAGGATTTCCCGTAAAAATATCTCACGGGAACAGATCAACGCTTTACCCAATGGAATTATTTGCCTGAAGGGGGGGGATCTTTCGGCTGAGTTGCATCCTTTCCGACAGGTCGCGGAGTTGGTTTCTCTGTCGGATTACTTTTCCGAACCGTTTTTCCAGACAAAAAAATTGGTGTATGTCCCGTTAAGTTGAATTGAACTTTGGCACTGTAGGAATTAACAATCGGGGAGTGAAGGCGACTCAAAACGACTAATGTAATTGAATGATTCCTCGCGATTTTCTGTAAATCCAAAAGAAAGCGTTATTTTTGTGATAAATGAAAATACCACGGGAAAAGGTACTGATTCTTTCCCGATAAGAATGTAGCAAAATGAATATAAAAACATTTGAATTCAATCCGTTGGGAGTAAACACATACGTGTTGTCTGACGAGACCAGGGAGTGTGTCGTAATTGACCCCGCCCCTTTTTATCCCGATGAAAAAGAGTTGTTACTCAGTTATTTGATCGACAATAACTTTAAGGTAAAACATCTGTTGAATACTCACCTGCATTTTGATCATATATTTGGGATCAATCTGCTCGCCTCTCAATTCGGGCTTAAGGTGCAATGCCATCCCGACGATCTCTTCCTGTTGGAAGATATAGCCGCCCAGATGCAGGTGTTCGGATTGCCGGGCGGTAACGCCGATTTTAGGCCGGAGATCGGTAAATATCTGAACGAAGGCGATATAATCACTTTCGGGAATCAATCGCTGAAAGTGTTTCATACTCCGGGCCATTCGCCCGGCAGTGTAGTATTCTATCACGAAGCGGAGGGTTGTGTATTCGGCGGAGACCTGCTCTTTTATGCCGGCGTGGGAAGGACAGACCTACCTCGGGGAAACTACGAGGATCTGGTAAACAGTATTGAAACCAAGATGTTTACCCTGCCCAACAGTACGTTGGTCTATTCCGGACACGGTCCTGTCACTACCATCGGATTTGAAAAAAAGAATAACCCTTTCGTCGGGCAATAAGATTATAGTCGGTTTATGCAATGTATCCCCCGGCCGTTTTTTTACGTGGAATTTTTCCACGTGTCCTGAAGAGAAAAAAGATCAATAATAAGAAATTTACCCTTAGTGCGCGTTATGATAAAAATGGAACAATTTAAAAACCGACATATCGGTATTACCGAGGCCGATAAACAGAAAATGCTCGAAGCAATCGACCTCTCGTCAATGGATGAACTGATCGATCAGACAATCCCTTCAGATATCCGTTTGACAGAGCCTCTTTCTTTACCCAGGGCATTGTCGGAACACGAGTATGCTGAAGAGATTGCTCATATTGCATCACTGAATAACATCTACACTTCTTATATCGGTATGGGTTGGTATGATACCGTTACTCCTGCAGTGATTTACCGGAACGTCTTTGAAAATCCGGTATGGTACACCTCTTATACACCCTATCAGGCTGAGATATCACAGGGACGGCTGGAGGCATTACTTAACTTTCAAACGGTAGTAAGCGAACTTACCGCATTGCCGCTGGCTAATAGTTCGTTGTTGGATGAAGCTACTGCGGCTGCCGAAGCAGCCACGATGATGTATGGGTTGCGCAGCCGTGAGCAGGTGAAAAACGGGGTGGAAACGCTGTTTGTGGATGAGAACATCTTTCCTCAAACATTAGCGGTGCTTAAGACAAGGATGTATTATGCAGGAATAGAAGTAGTTGTTGGTGATTATAAAACTGTCACTTTCGATAAACCCTTTTTTGGCGCTATCATTCAATATCCCAATAGCGACGGAAATGCAGAGGATTATACTGACTTCACTGAAAGGGCACACAAGATTGAGTGCAAAGTGGCTGTAGCCACCGATCTGATGGCGCTCACATTACTTATTCCTCCGGGTGAATGGGGTGCCGACATTGCTTTCGGAAGCAGCCAGCGTTTCGGTATCCCTATGTTCTACGGAGGACCGTCCGCCGCATTCTTTGCCACCCGCGATGAGTACAAACGCTTCATACCGGGGCGTATCATCGGCATCTCCAAAGATGCCTATGGCAGGGAGGCGCTTCGCATGGCGTTACAGACGCGTGAACAGCATATCAAGCGTGAAAAAGCCACTTCCAATATCTGTACGGCGCAGGCTCTGCTGGCTACTATGTCTTCCTTCTACGCCGTCTACCATGGACCGGAAGGACTCAAAAATATTGCCCGCCGCATTCACTCCATCGCCTCCCATGTAAGTGAGGAATTGAAGGAGATGGGTTATAAGCAATTAAACAGCAGCTATTTTGATACGCTCAAGATCCGTCTGCCCGAGGGTATATCGGTACAGGATATCCGTGATAATACCGAAATTCGCAGTATCAACCTGCGTTACTTCGAAAGCGGCGAGGTAGGGATCAGTATCGATGAAACTACCAATCCTTACCGGGTACATGAACTGCTGGCCGCATTCGCTATGACAGCAGGCAGTTCGAAGGTTTACCTGCTCGAAGAGTTACCCGCAAAGAGCACCTTGAAAGAGTCACAACTCAGGAAATCCGATTTCCTTACTCATCCCACTTTCAACAGCTATCATACTGAAACGGAACTGATGCGTTATATCAAGCGGCTCGAACGGAAAGATATCTCACTGGCACATTCCATGATCTCGCTCGGTTCCTGCACCATGAAGCTGAATGCGGCTTCTGAATTGCTACCGTTGGGACTTGCGGGATTTCAGCGTATTCATCCGTTCGCACCCTTAGAACAGGTGGCAGGATATACGCAGATGATCACTGAACTGGAAGAGATGCTGGCTGAGATCACAGGATTCGCCGCCACCAGCCTCCAACCCAATTCGGGGGCGGCAGGTGAATATGCCGGACTGATCACCATTGCCAGCTACCTCGAAAGCAATGGCGAGGGGCATCGCAAGGTGGTGTTGATCCCCGCATCGGCGCATGGAACCAATCCCGCCAGTGCAGTACAGGCCGGATTTAAGCCGGTGACGGTTGCCAGTGATGCTAACGGGAATGTGGATATGGATGATCTGCGGGCCAAAGTAGATCAGTACAAAGACGACCTGGCAGCCTATATGATCACCTATCCGTCGACGCATGGCATCTTCGAGACGGAAATCAGGGAGATGTGCCGTCTGATACACGAAGCGGGCGGACAGGTCTATATGGACGGCGCCAATATGAATGCACAGGTGGGATTGACCAATCCCGGTACTATCGGTGCTGATGTGTGCCATCTCAATCTACATAAAACGTTCGCCATTCCCCATGGTGGAGGGGGGCCCGGTGTAGGGCCTATCTGCGTGGCCGAGCACCTTGTACCTTTCCTGCCCGGACATCCGGTGACTATGTCGACCGACAAGAACACTGTTTCGGGAGCAGCTTACGGTAGTGCGGGTGTGACAGAAATCACCTATGCCTATATCCGTATGATGGGAGCTGAAGGACTGAAAGAAGCTACTGAAGCCGCTATCCTTAGCGCGAATTATGTGGCGGAGAAACTGAAGGACTCTTATGGTATTGTATATCGTGGTGCCAGAGGCAGAGTAGGGCATGAACTTATCCTTGAGTGCCGCAGCCTGAAAGAGGTGTCCGGCATTACCGAGACCGATATAGCCAAGCGTCTGATCGATTACGGTTATCATGCTCCTACGCTCTCTTTCCCCGTGCATGGGACACTGATGATAGAACCGACTGAAAGTGAGAGCCTGGCCGAGTTGGATCGTTTCGTGTCTGTGATGAACCAGATCCACGAAGAGATCATAGAGGTGTCGCGTGGTGAGTATACAGCGGAAGACAATGTGTTGGTGAATGCACCACATCCGCAGTATGAGGTTACGGCGGACGACTGGGATCATGCATATCCGCGTAGTAAAGCAGCCTATCCGCTACCGTTCGTAGCCGAGAACAAGTTCTGGGTGAATGTTGCGCGTGTGGACAATGCCTATGGCGACAGGAACCTGGTCTCCTGCCTCTGTCAGCAATAATTTTTCACTCTTTGTAGGATATGATTATAAACCAAAGGGTATATGCCGGAGAGTTTCTTTCTGGATAACAATTTCGATATAAAAACCGGATTTGGGGTGAATTTACAATAAGGGAACAGGCTGTGGCTAAGATAAGAAAAAATTATGTAAAGATTATGTTGATTATTTTTTAGGGAATCAGGGGTTGCCCGTCAGGACAGCCCCTGATTTTACCATTAAGGCAAATTGTCAATACCCGAAAATATCCTCCTGCGAGAGCCGTATGATAGGCCCATAGGTCTCGAGTTGTTGCAGGTCGAGGTCTTCTTCGTTGCCCAGAATACAGTAAGAATAGGTTCTGTCCTTCACCCATTTTTCCTGGAATGCTTTCACATCGGAAAGTGTCATGTCCTGTGCCTGTTTAAACAGTTCTTTGCGCCTGTCGGTATTTAATCCGAGATCCTGCGCGTTGATATATGCCCAGAGTATATTTTCCTTAATAATACGATCGGTACGCAGGCGGGTGATGAGTCCGTCCTTTGCCAGATTAAAGGCATTTTCCGATTCGGGCATATCGTTTAGTATCTGGTGAAATGCTTTCAGAGCATCGTCCATCTTATCGTTCTGCGTAGCAATAAAAGCCCGTAAGATATAGGGGCGGTTCAGTTTCGAGGGAGGCATCAGGTAAGCATAAGCCGAATAGGCAAGGCCACGCGACTCCCGCATTTCCTGAAATACAATGGAGTTCATGTTGCCGCTGAAGTATTCATTGTACATCTCCCGGGTAGGTTCGATCGTCGGATCATATACAACCCCGTCATTGGCCACCATTGCCATATATATCTGTTTGGCGTCGTATTTGGCAAGGTATACCTTGTTCTCCTTTACCGGTTCCTGTTTGAAGCGGTTATCTTCCGGTACGGGGGTCAGGGTAGCGGGAACACGGTGCAATCTATTGAGTGTGGTAAGGAATTGGTCATCGCTGTCCGGCCCGTAATAGAGGATACGATGCTCAAAATGATTGAGTTGCCTGATCCTTGCCACCAGCTCTTCGGGATCCATGGTATTGAGCTCTGTCTCAGAAAGGATATTTTTGTCGGGTGAATTCGCTCCCCAGATGGCATATTGCAATAATTTGTTGAAGTTCTGCCCCTGATTCAGTTTTGCGTCGTTACGCTTTTTCAGGATATCTTCAGTCAGGTTGGCATAGGCTTCGGGATTCACCTGTGCATCGGCAAGCAATTCTTCAAAGAGTTCCAGTGCCTTGTCCATGTTCTCTGCTAATCCGCTAAGCATAACATATACCCGCTCGCTGCCCGGATATACCCCGAAAGAACATGCCAGGTTGTAAAATGCCGTTTTGATCTCTTCCGGCGACTTGGTCGAGGTGCCGAGATATCTCATGTATTCGAACGCAGTACCGATAGCTTTATCGGTATTGTTACCCATATCGAAGACGTAGATCAGGCTGAAAAGGCCGTTGTTCACATTTTGTTTATACAGTACGGGGATATCCGATTTGGCTTTCAGTTTCTTCAGGTCTTTTTCAAAATCGAGAAATACCGGTTCGATAGGTTCCACCTCTGCCTGTTGTATCCCGAGTAGAAACTCACTGCGGGCATCGCGGTTCATCACGATAGGGGTGATCTGCGGCTTGGCGATCTTCAGCTCGTTGGGGTCCTTGCCTTCACGTTTGTAGATCACAGCGTAATTCTCTTTAAAATAGGCATTGGCAAAATTAACCACATCTTGTTTCGTGATCCGTGCGAGACGGTCTAAACGGTCGACCTGGTCTTTCCAGTCCAGCCCGTTGATGAAAGTATTCACGAACCAGTTGGCACGCCCCGCATTACTCTCTATTCGCCGCATCTGGCTTAACTTCAGGTTGTTGACCGATGCAGAAATAAGTTCTTCAGAAAATTCTCCTTTCTTCAGCTTATCAATCTGTCCGAGAAGCAAGTCGCGGGCTTCCTCCAGCGTCTGTCCCTGTTTGGGATTGGCACCCATGACAAATGCGCAGTAATCGCTCATGCTGTAAAGCCCGGCATAGGCTGAGAGCACTTTTTGTTGCTGGATCAGGTTCAGGTCGACAAGGCCTGCCTGTCCGTTGTTCATGATCAGGCTGATGATGTCGAGCAGGTCTTTCTCCTGGCTTGCCGATCCCGGGAAGCGCCAACCCAGCGAAACGTTGGCGGCTTCCAGGCCGAGTACTTCAACGTAGAGCGGTTCTGTAACTTCTTGTTCATTAGTCACAGGCAGAGGTGGAAGGCTCCTGTTGGGTTTCATGCTTCCGAAATGGGTGTCGATGATCCTGATCATCTCATCAGGATCGAAATCACCGGCAAGGCAGACAGCCATATTATTGGGCACATAGTAGGTTTTGTAATACTCCTTGATATTGGTAATGGAAGGATTTTTCAAGTGTTCCTGCGATCCCAGCACCGTTTGTGTGCCGTAAGGGTGGTGGGGGAAGAGCGTTGCCAGCATCTTTTCATACACTTTGCGACCGTCTTGCGTGAGTGACATGTTTTTCTCTTCATACACGGTTTCGAGCTCGGTATGGAATCCCCGGATCACATTATTCTGGAAACGTTCCGCCTGTATCTTCGCCCAGTTCTCCACCTGGTTCGATGGAATGTCGTCTGTGTAGACCGTCATATCGAAACCGGTGTAGGCATTGGTTCCCGTGGCCCCGATAGCCGACATCAGTTTATCATACTCGTTGGGAATAGCCAGTTTTGATGCTTCGTATGAAACACTGTCTATTTGCTGGTAAATGGCTGTACGTGCATCTTCATCCGTGGTGTTACGATATATCTCGAAGAGACGTTCGATTTCGTCGAGCAACGGCTTTTCTTTCTCATAATTCAATGTACCGAACTTGTCAGTTCCTTTAAACATCAGATGTTCAAAATAATGAGCCAGGCCAGTTGTTTCGGCAGGATCATTTTTACCACCTACACGGACAGCAATAAAGGTTTGTATGCGAGGTGTTTCTTTGTTCACACTCATATACACTTTCAGTCCGTTGTCCAGCGTATAAATACGCGTGTTGATCGGGTCATTGGAAACACTTTCGTAAGTGTAAGACGCATCCTGTGCCAGAAGGGCTGTAGCGAAAAGAATAGCTACCATTGATGCGAAGAATCTAGTTGATTTTTTCATGACATAATATTTTTATTATACTAAGTTAGGTCATCAAATGAAAGATCTCAGAGCCGGGATACTTGGATCCAAGCATCGGTTTTGGCCTACCGTTAAAACATTGTTCTTTTCTACATTGATCCCGGTAATTCTCCCTGTTCGAATATCAGGAGGGGAGAATTTACTACATCTTTCCGGAAAAGTCGGATAGTAGCATCGTCCACTTTTGTGAGAAGCACTTTTACGCGATTTTCCATCACATCGGGATAGGCACCGGCAAAACGATTCATCAACGGATGGTCTTCAGGAATAGCACTATTCATCAGGAACGCATCTATGCTGTCCATCACCCGCATCATCTGACGGTAGGAATATTGCACAGTCTCCATCTTAAAGTTATCTGTACCGAGTATCTCTGCCAGACGTTTTTTGTATTCCTCGCTGTTACCGGTTACCGCAACCACAAAGATGCCGTTGCTATTGATAAAAGCCCCGCCGTAATATTCAGGATAAAGAGTGGGGTCGGCTTCTCTTTCCATCCAATCGTCGCCGAAGGAAGCCAACAGGCGGTCGAATAACTCTTCAGGGGATGGATGCGGTGGAGTATTTGAATCTTCGATTGCAGATAGAGAAACGCTTTTCTCTTCATTCTTTTTATTCTGTTGATTACATGATATACCAAAAAAGATTATCAGAAAGGAGATAAAAATGAGGAATGTGTTAGTTTTCGTCATAAAATTATTTATGTTTGTTTATACTAGAATTGAGAACTAAGGACTAAGAAGCTTGAACTTAAAAGTGAACAAGTCCAGGAATTTCACTTTCCCACTTTCCCACCTTCCCATATTAAATATAACAGATATAAAAACAATTTGTTTTTAAGGAATTCATGAAAATTAATTGTTTTTTGTGACGTATGCGATGCGGATTTATGTAATTTTGCGGTTGATGTATCATTAAACAGACGTTAATAATATGTATTACAGGATTTTTCGATATATAGTTCTCATTGCAGTGCTCTTATTTCTGGGGCAGGCATGTGAAGATGAGGATCCCAGTGTCAATTCTTCCCGTCTACGTCTCAAGTTGACAGATGCAGCCTCGGTGGCCATGAAGGAGTTTTACGTAGACATCAGTGAGATATCGGTTTTTCTGGTAGATACCGCTATGCATGAGGGAGAGTGGTATACTCTTGAATTTTCCGGAAAAACATATGACGTTTTGACGTTAAGGAACGGAAAAATGATACAACTGGTAGACCAATATGTTCCTGCAGGTAAGGAATTACAACAGATTAAACTGAAGTTCGGTAACGACAATCGTATGGTAGTTATAACCGATTCCATTAAGACCATACCGCTGAGTATACACCCTGATTTAGAGGATGGGCTGGTGATCGATGCCGTCAGTATGGAAATGCGGCTCAACACTATCTCCAGTATGGTTATCGACCTCAATGCCGCCCTTTCTGTAGTGAAGACGGAAGAGGGTGACAATTATCTCTATCCGGTGGCAAGAGCTTTTCCCGAGGTCTATGGAGGAAAATTAAAAGGTTATGTAGCACCTCTTGATGCCAATCCGTATGTGAAAGTCATACAGGAAAAGGATACTTTTCTCTCCATTCCCGAGAGGGAGAACCTCGGCGACCAAATGCTTATGTTCCAGTTTATAGGGTTAAACGAGGGCGATTGGGAAGTACACTTTGTTCCCGATCCGCAGGCGAACTTCAGGGATACGGTGGTCATCGTTACCATTGAACAGGGAGAGACCTTCAACATCCCTACCAAACCTATCCGGTTAAAGCGTCTGTCAGAGGAGTGATTTAATTTATTTTCACACACACAAAGATGCAATCATAGGCATCTTTATTATCTTTGCTGCAAGATTCCGTTATAATACAAACGAATGGCGGATTCAATTACATGAGTCGTTTTCTGTGCTCGGCAAAACAAGTAAATTTGTGCTGCTCCTGCTTAACGAAAGCGTTGAGAGTTGATCAAAAGTAAACAATTTAATAAACAAGTGAACAGGCATGAAAAAATTCCATTACGCGTTGGTTTTAGTAACCCTGCTGCTTATCGGGGTATCCTGCAAACCCAAGCAAAGTGCTTATAAACAGGTGTATGAAGCAGCCAAAGAGAGAGAAATGCAACAAACTGCATCTCAGCCCACCACAGTGGTGAAAGATGCCAGCCCCCTTCCTCCCGTAGAAGTTTCCGTAAGAAAAGAGAAGGTGGAAGCGGTTTACCCGACCGATGCTGCGGGATTGAGAAAATATAGTGTGGTAATTGCCTCACTGAGTGTGAAATTGAATGCCGAATCATTAAAAGGCCGGATGGAGAACGAAGGGCATTCAGTGATCCTGGCGCAGAATGAGCAAGGAATGTATCGCGTGATCGTTGCCAGCTACGATGATAGAGCACAAGCAGCAGCCAAACGAGATGAAATTTATCGTACATATTCTGCCAAAGGTGATACCGAATACTTGAGAAGAACCTACGGAGTACCTTTCAATGATCTTTGGATTCTGGAAAGAGAGTATTGATCTATATCTTATTTATATTCACTTCTGCTTGTATTGAATTAATATAATATACAAATCGAAAGCTGCCCATTTCTGAGAATGTGGCGGCTTTTTTCTTAAAATTGTGATATGAAAGTGATATTTCTGGGTACGGGTACTTCTACCGGTGTCCCGCAACTCGGATGCGGATGTGAAGTCTGCAAGTCGACAGACCCAAGGGACTGGAGACTCCGGACATCGGTGAGGATTGAGATCGATGGGAAAGTGCTTATGATCGATTGTTCACCCGATTTCAGGCAACAGGTATTGGCTTTTCCGTTCGAAAAAATAGATGGCATCCTCCTTACCCATGAGCATTATGACCATGTGGGAGGAATTGATGACTTGCGGCCCTTTTCTGTTTTCGGCCCGGTAGATCTCTATATGGAGGAGAGGTTGGAGAATGCCCTCAGGGAAAGATTACCCTACTGTTTCTCAGGATATAAATACAGTGGAGTCCCTAATCTTGCTGTCAGGCGGATCAGTGCAGACGAGGATTTTCAGATAGGAACGGTAACAGTAACCCCTATCCGGGTAATGCACTACAGGCTGCCTATCCTGGGATTCCGGATACGGAATTTTGCATATCTGACTGATGTAAAGACGATGGAGGAAACCGAACTGAAAAAATTGGAGGGTATAGATACACTGGTCATCAGCGCACTCAGGAAGACAGAACATATTTCACACCAAACATTGGACCAGGCATTGAAAATAATAGACATGGTGAAGCCTACAACATCTTATCTGACCCATATGAGCCATGAAATAGGCATGCATGCGGATTTGGAAAGGGAACTTCCGGACCACGTCTTACTGGCATATGACGGCCTGCAAATATCAGTGTGACCAAAACGGTGGTTTTGTTTTTTTAACCAAACCGGATGCAGCGTTTTGTAACCCTATACATCTTTATTGTGTGATAATTGTTATATTTGTGTGCCAGTGTGCTTAGGAAGTGTGTTTAGGACAGGGAGGGGTAGACAAACTTTAGTCGTTCTTTATTTAAACTTTTCCGAAGTTTCTGAGTCATAAATGATGACAGATAAAATTATTTACAAACAAATATAAAGAAAGAGGGAGAGACTATGAAGACTATAAAAAACTTACTTACGGTTTTGCTGGTCGCTGTACCGTTGTTCGGTTTCGCCCAGGAATGGGATGATATCTATGCCGATCCTACCCAAAAAGAACCGGTAAAGGTTCAGAAGAAAGCCGAAGAGCCACAAAAGAAAAAAGTGGTGATCGTGCAGGGTGATGCTTCGAACATGGAGGTGACGGCCAACGGCAGGGATGTCGATGAGTATAATCGTCGAGGTAGCAGCAACGAATCAGTAGCCGATACTGTCAATGAACAGGATCAGAATAATTATGAAGAGTATGCATATACCGACCGGATCGTCCGGTTCCATGATCCGGAATCGAGCATTAAAATTACCGGTGCGGATGAGGTGATTGTCTATGTGGGCGATGATCTCTATGAGAATTATAACAACCGCGGATGGAACACCAATATATACTACGGTATGGGATGGGGCTCCTACTATTATCCCTGGTATGACTCCTGGTATGATCCGTGGTACTATGGCGGCTGGTACGGCTGGGGTAGTCCCTGGTATTATAGCAGGTGGCACTCCCCCTGGTATTACGGCTGGCATAGCCCGTGGTACTACAGCAGATGGTACTCCCCATGGTATTATGGCGGTTGGTATGATCCATGGTATTATGGCGGATACTGGGGTGGTGGCGGTTACTATCACGGTTTTTATGACGGATATTACAGCAGTCTGACCCATAACCGTACCGGAAGAAGTACTTACAGACGGAGTGCTGCGACCAATAGAGATGCCTCCATGGCAAATGTCTCGGGCAGGTCGTCAAGAAGTGGTACCCGTAGCGCTGTATCAGGAAGAAATACTACAACTGCATCTTCTAGAAGTGCAGTTTCCGGAAGAAGTAGTGCCGGCGTGAGCAGAAGTAGCTCTACTACTCCAAGAACAAGAATCGTCGATAGCTCAGGCAGAGTATATGATTCCAGAAATGGACAGGTAATCGACCGTTCGGCTACTACTGGCTCGAGGTCAAGTTCGATTGACCGGACTACACAATCTACCCGCTCGTCAGGTACATATAACAGCGGTAGAAGTTCATCGAGAACTTACGAAAGAAATGCAATAACTCCTTCAAGAAGCAGTTCTACTTATCAAAGAAGTACGACAACACCGTCGCGCTCTTATCAAAGCACTCCCAGTCGGAGCAACGACAACTATTCAACCCCGTCGAGAAGCAGTTCGACGACCAGGAGTTCTTCTACCTATTCCACACCCAGCAGAAGTAGTTCTTCTTCCGGTTCCTTGGGAGGAGGCGGTAGCAGTAGCGGGCGTAGTTCCAGTGGAAGTAGCGGACGTAGTGGAGGTCGCAGATAATAAGATGAAATAATTAAATGCTAAATCATTATGAAGAAGATCACTTATATTCTTTTTTCATTATTCGTATTAACGGCACCTCTGTTTGCCCAGAGTGAGATCGATGCCTTACGATTTTCACGGGAAGATCTCCATGGGACCGCCCGCGCTATGTCGATGGGAGGAGCCTTCGGCGCCTTGGGGGGCGACATGACCGGTGTCTCCGTTAACCCTGCCGGTATAGCAGTGTATCGTAGCTCTGAAGTGACGGGTACGATGAATCTGATGAAAGAAGGTTCGGTTGTGGGAGACCAGAAAGCCAATAGAACCGATTTCAATATAGATAATATTGGATTTGTGGGCTACTTCCCGTTGAGAAACGACGTGATGCCGCTGATCAACTTCGGATTCTCTTACAATAAGTTGAAATCGTTCGATAAGAGGGTTTCAGCGATGGGAGACTCCCGTGGTACCCTGCTCGATTATATTTACAATGACTACCAGGGTAAATTGAATGATGGGATTATCGGGAGTCCGGATGACCTGGAATGGATTGAAGATGAGTATGATCCGTTCTTATCACAGCCATGGTTGCCGGTGCTTGGGCGTAATGCGTTCCTTCTTCATCCCGATCAGAGCGGGAGAAATCTTATTCCGTTGGATACGAGGGGAGAGATAGCGTTTGCTGGAATCGATACGCGTGAAAGAGGTTATATAGATAATTATGATTTCACCGTGGGGACTACTATCAATAATGTGCTGAACCTCGGTGTGTCGCTTTCTATCAAGGATATATTCTATAGTCTCGATTCACGTTTTGATGAAGATTTTAACGATGGTGGATACACGTTGAACAATTGGATGACTGTCAAAGGTGCAGGAGTGGGTGCCAAGTTGGGAGCAATCTACCGGCCGGTGAACGCTTTGCGGTTCGGTCTGGCCTGGCATACACCTACCTGGTATGCGTTGTCGGAGACTTATCAGGCTGAAATGCTGGAAAATATCGAATCATATCTTCCCTCTTATGATGTGGGTTATGAAGAAGGGGGTATCCATTCAGCCAAGTTCTATAACGATTACGATCTGAAGACACCCGGAAAGATAGTAGCCAGCGTGGCAACCGTGTTGGGTAATAATTTTATTGCCAGCCTGGATTATGAATTGGTGGATTACAGTAAGATGAAATTGAGGCTTCCTTCCAACTCTTCGGACGATCCTGCCTGGTATGATGGCGATAACGAAATCATTTCGCAGGATCACAAGTTGACATCGACCGTGAAAGCGGGGATGGAATACCGTATTACTCCTCAATTCTCCGGCCGGTTGGGATATGCATGGATGCAAAACCCCTATGATGCCGATCTGGTAGAATTCGGTGATGCGGTCATTGCCGGTTCAAATACTATACACCGTATAGAGGGTGACACTCATTACTTTACCGGAGGATTAGGATACCGTTTCAACAGGAATTTCTATCTTGATATGGCGATTGTCTATAAAACTCAAAAAGATGATCTGTATCCTTTCCCCAACTATTATATCAATGATGCGCTTGAAGTAGATGCAGCTCCCTTCTCCCTGAAAAACAATTCTATCAGAGGATTGCTTACTTTAGGGTACAGGTTTTAAACGTTTTCGTTAAGCTAAATGAGCACAGAGGACAAGCTTGCTTGTACTATGTCATAGCGAGAATTGGAAATCGAAGAGTGAAGGCGATTCAAAACGACTAACTTATGAAATAAATAATGAATTTCTGTCAAAAGAGGCCGGGACAATATTCAGTCTCGGCTTTTTTGTGCCGCAGATTAAAAGCATGGATGGATCGTGCATTTTGAAAACAGGTAGAAAATGTGAAAAGAATCTGTAAAAGCACTACCTTTGCAATAGAAAACGTGAGACTCATTTTCAAGTAAACCATTAAAACTGTAAAGATGTCAGAAGATAAAAAAGGGTATCTTACCACCGCCAACCAGAAGAAAGTAACTACATACCGTTTGCGCGAGATGAAGCAACAGGGCGAAAAAATATCAATGCTCACAGCCTATGACTATTCCATGGCATCTGTAATCGATCAGGCCGGTATTGATGTGATCCTGGTAGGGGATTCGGCTTCTAATGTGATGGCGGGAAACACTACCACCTTACCGATGACGGTAGAGCAGATGATCTATCATGGAAAGTCAGTGATGAACGCAGTAAAGCGGGCAATGGTGATTGTGGATATGCCTTTCGGCAGTTATCAGGGAGATCCTTACGAGGCGGTTGGCAATGCGGTGAAGATCATGAAGGAGACGCAGGCCGATTGCCTGAAGCTGGAGGGAGGGAAAGAGATACTCGAATCGATCAAGGCCATCCTGAATGCAGGTATTCCGGTGATGGGGCACCTGGGCCTGATGCCGCAATCGATTAACAAATACGGAACCTATGCCGTACGCGCCAAAGAAGAAGAGGAAGCCGCCAAGCTGATGGAGGATGCCCGTTTGTTGCAGGAAATAGGATGCTGCTCCATCGTGTTGGAAAAAATTCCGGCAGGACTGGCAGGCGAAGTGACGGCCGAACTGACTATTCCGACGATAGGGATTGGGGCCGGTGCTCAGGTGGACGGGCAGGTGCTGGTGATGCATGATATGCTGGGGTTGAACAAAGGCTTTTCACCCCGTTTCCTGCGCCGCTACGCTAATCTCTTTGATGAGATCACTACTGCTGTCCAGCAATACATAAGCGACGTCAAATCGACCGATTTCCCTTCGGTAGAAGAAAGCTATTAATTGGGGGAAAGTAGGAAGGTGGGAAAGTGATTAGGTTGATGTGGCGATCCCGACAAGTCAGGATAACTTGTCCCGATTCTTCGGGAACTTGTCCCTATTTCTGGGAAAGTTGATTTTCTTCACTTCTCAACTTTTTCATTATTCACTATTCACTTTTAATTCCTGGTAAGTGGGGATTTCTGTAAGGTAACGATAGGACTGCTGTTCATAGTCCATGTGGCAACAATGGTGTACTAACCCATTGGACACAACGATATAGGGAACTTTTAATACGCTGTTGTACCGGGTGATCTGGTCGAATACCTCTTGTGTTATGATTACGTCCGGTCTTTTGTACTCCACGATCATTACCGGTTCAAGCCTGCGGTTGTAGACCACCGTATCACATCTTTTTGAAAGCGAGTTCAGTTTAATTCCCGCCTCGTTGGCTATCAGCGAGCCGGGAAATTGTTTCTCAGAAATCAGATACTGGACAAAATGCTGGCGTACCCACTCTTCAGGAGTCAGCGTCACATATTTTTTCCGTAGAGGATCGAAGATCTCCAACCCCTCGCCCTTTTTACGGATTTTTGTATCGAAAGATGGCAAATTTAAATCGCACATTTGTATCTTTGTTTGCAGAATAACGGTATAGCCGGCACAAAATTACCTTTTTTATGTGAGATCGTATGAAAACAAAACAGGAAATTGTGGAGAATTGGCTCCCCAGATATACGAAAAGGTCACTTGATGAATTCACCAAATTTGTTTTATTGACTAACTTTCAAAAGTATGTCGAGATTTTCGCCGATCATTTCAATGCTCCTATAGTCGGTTTAGACGCCAATATGCCCAACGCTTCTGCCAACGGTATCACCATCATCAATTTCGGAATGGGTAGTGCCAATGCCGCTACCATCATGGATTTGCTGAGCGCTGTATCACCCTCGGCAGTGCTTTTCCTGGGAAAATGCGGTGCATTGAAATCGAGGAGTGAGTTGGGAGATTACATTCTACCCATTGCCGCTATCCGTGGCGAAGGTACGTCGAATGATTATTTCCCGCCCGAAGTACCCTCCCTGCCGGCATTCAGCCTCCTAAGGGCGGTTTCGTCCAATGTGCGCGACTTTAGCCGGGATTACTGGACAGGTACTGTATATACTACCAATCGCCGTGTGTGGGAATACGACGATGATTTTAAGAATTATCTGAGGCAGATCCGTGCCATGGCAGTAGATATGGAAACGGCCACGCTCTTCACCTGCGGCTTTGCCAATCGCATTCCTACGGGGGCATTGCTGCTTGTGTCCGACCAACCGTTGATCTCTACCGGTGTGAAGACTGAAAAAAGTGATCAGCATATTACAGAAAATTTTGTGGAAGAGCATGTGAAAATAGGTATCAAGTCGCTGTCATCCATTATGAACAGAGGTTCTACCATCAAACATTTGCGCTTCGACTGGTGATAAATAAATTACAAATTACAAATTACTGATTGATACATTAGTTATATTATCACATTAAGAAAATGGCTGCATCCACACAATCATCTTTTAACTCTGTCCGCAACGATATTCTGCAACGTCGGTTCAAACCCATATATCTCTTTATGGGCGATGAGTCCTATTTTATAGATGTATTGACCGATTTGCTCTCCGACACAGTGTTGACTGAAACGGAGAAAGATTTCAATATGCTCACTTTCTACGGAGTAGATGCTGATGTCAACCTTATTATCTCATCTGCTCGCCGTTTCCCTATGATGGCGGAATACCAGCTTATTATTGTGAAAGAGGCTCAGAATCTCGACAAGTTCGAGTTGCTCGACTTATATGCCAAGAATCCGATGCCTTCCACTATTCTGGTAATCAATTACAAACATGGCACGGTAGATAAACGGAAGGCTGTAGTCAAAAGCATACTTAAAACAGGAGAGGTATTTGAATCGAAGAAATTGTACGAAAACCAGATACCGGCATTTATTCAATCCTGGCTGAAAGAGAGAGGAATAGGTATAGATGAGAAATCGGCACAGATGCTGACCGATTACGTAGGAAACGATATCAGCAAACTGATCCCTCAACTTCAAAAATTGGAGGTCTCACTTCCCGAAGGAGAACAGCGTATTACATCCGCATTGATAGAGAGAAATGTGGGTATCAGTAAGGATTACAATAATTTTGAGCTACAGAAAGCTGTCATTTCCAAAAATGTAGTGGCTGCTAACCGGATCGTAGATTACTTTGATAAGAATCCGAAAGAAAATCCGATGATGGCCACGATCGCCGTGCTGTTCAACTATTTCAGTAACCTTCTGGAATGCTTCTGGTTACCACGAAAGGATGAACAAAGCATTATGAATGCATTGAATATGAAATCAGCTTATTTCGTACGTGATTATATGACAGGCCTGCGTAATTATAACGCCCAGAAAGTGATGGAAATCATCTCAGACCTGCGTACATTCGATGCCCGGTCAAAGGGGGTAGACAATGTGTCGGCTTCCCAGGGAGATCTGTTGAAGGAGCTCGTTTATAGGATTATGCATTAATTCCCGGTGATCCAGTTTATTATCTTGTCGCTCATAGGGCTTTCCTTCGGCATCACAGCATCAACCAAATGTCCCTCTTCATCGACCATGAACTTCTGAAAGTTCCAGGTTACCTTTTGATCCATGACCCCGTTCTCTGATTTTTTTGTAAGCCATTGATACAATGGAGCCTGATTCTTACCCTTCACACTGATCTTTTCCATCATGGGAAAGGTCACTCCATAATTGGCTGTACAGAATTCCTTGATTTCAAGATTGCTACCCGGCTCCTGTCCAAGAAAATTGTTAGCCGGAAAACCAATAACGACGAAATTCAGATGCCGGTATTTCTCATAAAGTTCCTGCAGTTGCTCGTATTGAGGAGTCAGCCCGCACTTCGAAGCTACATTCACCACCAGCACTTTTTTTCCCTTCAGGGAAGCCAAGCTGAAATCATTCCCGTCTATATCCTTCACGGTGAAATCGTGCAAAGTCTTTCTTGATTCCATATTCTGATTATTTGCTGCGCTTACTGCTTTTTGCCCGCTTGTTTGGTCTTGTCTTCCTTGACCGTTACATTGTATAGCGATAAAAATGAATATTAAGACAGCCCAAAGTTTTATAGTTGATAATTGCATATTCATTCTGTTTAAAAAAATCACATTCGACATTTTACCTTCGATATCGATTGAACAAGTTTTCTTCTCTCTTCTCCATCAAAATAATGTCCCATTATTAAACAGTGATGGTAAGCAAACGGTTCATTCCTTTAAATATTTTTTTCCAGTGTAAAATAAAGACATGAAAAAATCGATTTAAATATCTATAATTCAGATATATATCTATGATTAAACTCTCTGTGGGTAGAGTTGTACCCCTCTTTTAGTAATTCTGTACGAATCTATGCAATTCTCACTGAAAATAGCCTTTGCTATTTGGTTGATAATAATTTTTAACGAATAAATGTATATTGTAAATAGGTTTGTGTATTTTACAAAAGTAAACAAAAGATGTTGACACATTTGTTTATTAAATATGTTGTTTACAATAGAATGGTCTTTACAATTCTATATTTTAAGGTTTAACAGTTTAGCATCAGACTATATTCCTATGCTATATATCTATATAAAAGATGATTATATTTAATTTATAAATCTAAAGAATAGATGCGGTTTTAATGAACGGGATTTGATCCCCGATAATGTTAAAAAACAGAGGTTTTTATGTAATTATATAGTTATATATGATTTTATTATGTATAAATAATGAATAAATAGTTTAGTATACTTTATGATTGTTTACAGAATTACATCCGAATGTGGGCACAATTGTAATCCGATTGATAAACATTTGTAATTTACATTTATATCTAAAAATAATTTTCATTTGTGAATAACTTATTATACATTTGTGTCGTTACTTTTGTAATAAAATTGATTACTATTGTTCTGATAATGCCTAAAAAATGATTGTATGAAGGATCGCATCAAACTAATCATGGAAAAAGAGAATCTGACGCCGGCAAAATTTGCGGATAAGCTACAGATCAACCGGGCTATTATTTCTCATATATTGAATGGAAGAAATAACCCCAGCCTGGATGTGGTTACAAAGATCCTGAGTGAAATGGACTACATCAATAGCGAATGGCTGATCAATGGTACCGGTAATATGTATAAAGAAGGATATGGGGGTAATTCAGTTTTTCCAGAGCCCGATTTATTCAATCAGGATGCAACGAATAGGGCCAGGGCGGTGGAAGCCATTGAAAAATCGAAAGAAAAGGGCTTTAAACAACTCGATTATAATGCTCAATTGACAGAAAACAAGATGATTATCCCCTCAAAAAATAATGACCGGAAAATCACGCAAATAATTATTTATTATGATGACAATACTTTTGAGATATTCGGCCCTCACCTGAAATAGCTGTATAGTCCTTGGCGTCTTCACCTTGTCCTTTCGAAATAGCTTCATAAAAAAGTTAAACATTTAAAAAGGATACATTTCTTTGCTGTGAATATTCATATTTTTGATTTTTCGGTATTTGTATACTCGGCACATTGCTGTCGATGAAGAAGGACGAATGGTGATCCTGTCTTTGCTGCAGGATATATGAAACCAAGTCTTTCGTTTATGTAACCACCGGACAAACTTAAAACGTGTTGCCCGATGAAGGAAAAAGTTCGACATACAGACCTGTCCGCACCGGCACCGGCATTACGGCTGATTGATGCTATTGTCCTTATTGTAGGGATTGTGATTGGTGCAGGAATTTTCCGAACCCCATCAGTCGTTGCGACCAACTCCCCCGACCAATTTTGGTTTGTTGCCACATGGGTACTCGGAGGGATTATTTCTCTGACCGGCGCCCTTTGTTATTCAGAACTAAGCTCTGCTTTCCCCAATGCAGGCGGTGATTACCACTTTCTGAAAACTGCCTTTGGAAAAAGATTCTCATTCTTATTTGCCTGGTCACGTGTTACGGTCACACAGACGGGATCTATTGCTATACTGGCTTATATTGCAGGAGATTATCTGGCGGAACTTCTTCCTTTGGGAGCCTATTCTTCTGCTTTTTATGCCGGAGCCATTGTGATCTCGCTCACATTGGTAAATATATTGGGTATCCGTTTTGGTACGGGTCTTCAAAAGCTGTTCATGGCACTGCAGATTATCGGGATTTTAATCATAGTCCTGGCCGGATTTTTAGTGGAACCCACCACAACGGTGCAGATGTCGTCGCGGGCTGTGGATGCCCCCTCCAATGCATCGATAGGTCTGGCGCTTATCTTTGTACTATTGACGTTTGGCGGTTGGAATGAAGCGGCATACATTTCTGCGGAATTGAAGACCGGAAGTCGGAAAATGGCATTGGTGCTGGTTACCAGTATTCTGATTATCACACTGGTTTATCTGCTGATGAATCTGGCTTTCCTGAATGTGCTGGGATTAAGCGGGATGGCGGCATCGGAAGCCGTAGGCGTGGATATGATGCGGGCTACACTGGGTGAAAAGGGGGTAATCCTGATCGGCCTGTTGGTTTCAATTTTTGCTCTTACCTCACTGAATACGACTATTTTTACAGGAGCCAGGGCTAATTATGCGTTGGGAAAGGATTTTTCTCCATTGGCATTTCTGGGAAAATGGGATAAAGAAAAATCATCACCTGTCAATTCATTGATATTGCAGGGAGTGATTGCGGTGGTATTGATCGTTTTTGGCGCATTTACCCGTAACGGTTTTGAAGCCATGGTCGATTTTACAGCACCGGTCTTCTGGTTTTTCTTTCTATGTACCGGACTGAGCCTGTTCGTATTGAGGAAGAAACAACCGGATGTCCCGCGCCCTTTCAAAGTGCCACTATATCCGGTTATACCCTTTCTCTTTGTCGCTTTCTGTGCTTACATGCTCTACTCCAGTCTTTCCGTCACCGGAACGGGAGCACTGGTGGGAGTAGCCTTGCTATTGACGGGATGGGGAGCCTCTTTCTTCCGGAAACCTATGGATGATATTCGGTAGTTGTTCAGTAATATATATTCCAAATTTAAAAAAGTCAAAACCTATGAAATCAATGAATTATCTTGTTACATTGCTATTTTTGTGCGGAGCATTGCAGTTGAATGCACAGCAAATTGAATTGGATGTGCCCTATGTGCCTACACCACAGAATGTAGTAGAGGGTATGCTAGACCTTGCCAACGTAGGTAAGGGGGATGTTGTATATGATCTGGGATGTGGGGATGGACGCATTGTGATCACTGCAGCAAAAAAATATGGTGCCACAGGTATAGGAGTAGACCTTAATCCCGAAAGGATCAAAGAGGCCAACGAGAATGCTCGGGAGGCGGGAGTGGAAGGCAAGGTTACCTTCCACGAAGGCAATCTTTTTGATTTCGATTTCAGTAAAGCCTCGGTATTGACACTCTATCTTTTGCCGGATGTCAATTTAAAGTTGATGCCGAAGATTTTGTCAGAAATGAAACCCGGCAGCCGTGTAGTTTCCCATGCTTTTGATATGGGTGACTGGAAACCGGATGGACAAATTTCGGTAGACGGTAAGTCCGTTTTTCTCTGGATAATTCCGGAAAAGGAATAACCGGTCTGTATGGATAACCGTGATGCCCCCCAAAAGCCGTATAAAGACTATTGGGAGGGCATTTCATTTTATTCACCTTTATTTTTCTATCGCCAAATTTTAAATGTGCGTTGCCGGAATAGAAATTTAGATGTATTTTTGTACTTTAAACAATTTACATGCAAGTACTCGATTTTACTGTTCGCTCCAACGAAACCCTGAATGATCAGAACCATCTGATAAAGGTTGCACCTGCCGGCAACGAAGTATTGCCTGAGATGCAACCCGGACAGTTTGTGCAGATATTGGTCGATAATTCACCCCATGTCTTTCTAAGAAGGCCCATATCCATCAATTTTGTCGATAAGGAAAAGAACGAGATATGGCTTCTGATCCAGAAAGTAGGTGAAGGTACGGAGAAGATCTGCGCTATTCCTGGGGGAGGGATCATGAACCTGATCTACCCGCTGGGAAACTCTTTTACCATTCCTGAAAGGAAGGGTAAATATCTGCTCGTAGGCGGGGGAGTAGGAACCGCTCCGATGCTTTTCCTCGGTAAGGAGATGAAAGAGAGGGGGATAGACCCTGAATTTCTGCTGGGTGGGCGTTCGTCGAAAGATATCCTGCAACGGTCGGATTTTGAACGGTACGGAACGCTCCATTGCACCACCGAAGACGGTTCGCTGGGTGAGAAAGGGTACGTGACCCATCATTCCGTGCTGAAAGAAAAGAAATATGACTATATTTATACCTGCGGCCCGAAACCGATGATGGTGGCAGTAGCGAAATATGCCCATGATCATGGCATTGAATGCGAGGCTTCACTCGAAAACCTGATGGCATGCGGTTTTGGCGCCTGCCTCTGCTGTGTGGAGAAAACAGTCAGGGGAAATATCTGCGCCTGTACTGAAGGGCCCGTTTTTAATATCAATCAACTCACATGGCTGGATTAGAAGTATATATAGGAGATTTAAAACTGAAGAACCCGGTGATGACCGCTTCCGGCACATTCGGATACGGGACCGAATATGCCGATTTTATCGATTTGGGACGTCTGGGAGGCATCTTCGTGAAAGGAACCACACTTGCCCCCCGGCAAGGCAATGATTACCCCAGGATGGCCGAAACACCCTCAGGGATGCTTAATGCGGTCGGCCTTCAGAATAAAGGAGTGGATTATTTTGTAGAACACCTCTATCCCGTCATAAAGGATTACGACACCCATATGATCGTGAATGTATCGGGATCTACCGTGGAGGATTATGTCGCCTGTGCGGAAAAACTGGCGGATCTTGACAAGATGCCGGCTATTGAGCTGAATATCTCCTGCCCCAATGTCAAAGAAGGCGGTATGGCGTTCGGTACTTCCTGCCAATCGGCAGCCCAGGTTACCAGAGAGGTGCGTAAAGTATTTCCAAAGACGCTGATAGTGAAATTATCTCCCAACGTGACCGATGTTACTGAAATTGCCCGCGGCGTGGAGGATGAAGGTGCGGATGCCGTATCGCTTGTCAATACCTTCCTGGGGATGGCTATTGATGTGGAGAGCAGAAGACCGAAACTCTCCACTATTACGGGAGGACTTTCAGGTCCCTGTATCAAGCCGATCGCTATACGTATGGTATGGGAAGTATTCCATGCAGTGAAAATCCCGATCATCGGGATGGGAGGGATCTGTAACTGGCAGGATGCCATAGAGTTCATTCTGGCCGGTGCCACGGCGGTACAGATAGGTACCTATAATTTTATCGATCCCGCCGCTTCGGTAAAGATTATAGATGGTATCCACGATTATCTTGAACGGCATCAGATTGCTTCCGTGAATGATTTGGTGGGGAAAATGATTGTCCAATAGATGTTTTGTGTGATAATTGCTTGTATTTTAGCCTGAAATCTATCATAATGATGTTTTTAAGCGGTTTTCATTTGACAAAATGAATAAATGTCATACCTTTGTGGGTTCAAAATCGAAATTCACATTAAGAAATATGTCAAAACTACAAATTCCTGCCGGTTATGCGCCGCTTCTGAACCTGAAGCAGACGGAACTGGGAATTAAGAGTATTAAAGATTTTTTTCAGGCCAACCTCTCATCTGAACTGCGCCTTCGTCGTGTCACCGCACCTCTTTTCGTGGAGAGCGGGACCGGTATCAATGACGACCTGAACGGTGTAGAGCGGCCGGTACGGTTTCCGATCAAGGATATGGATGACCGGAGTGCGGAGATAGTCCATTCGCTGGCAAAATGGAAGCGGTTGACACTCGCCGATTACGAGATAGAGGAGGGTTTCGGTATATATACCGATATGAACGCCATCCGTGCTGATGAAGAGTTGGACAATCTTCATTCATTATATGTGGACCAATGGGATTGGGAACTGGTTATCGGAGAGAAAGACAGGACAATAGAGTTCCTGAAGCAGGTAGTCAGACGGATTTATGCCGCCATGCTCCGTACCGAATATCTCGTCTATGAGTTATTCCCCGCTATAAAACCGCAACTTCCCCCCGAAATATCTTTCATCCATTCCGAAGAGTTGTTGCAGAAATACCCGGATCTTGATTCCAAGCAGAGGGAAGACGCCGTTACCCGTGAATATGGAGCTGTGTTTGTATTAGGTATCGGTGCACCATTGTCCAATGGTGA
Source organism: Proteiniphilum sp. (assembly GCF_034331125.1). Lineage (NCBI taxonomy): Bacteria > Pseudomonadati > Bacteroidota > Bacteroidia > Bacteroidales > Dysgonomonadaceae > Proteiniphilum > Proteiniphilum sp. The sequence goes on along the minus strand of NZ_JAXQGC010000037.1, from coordinate 68,506 downwards.
ACCGCATGACGGGCGTGCTCCTGACTATGACGATTGGAGCACATCCAACAGTGAGGGTTATCTGGGGTTAAATGGTGATTTGCTGGTCTGGAACCCGGTATTGGAGAAATCAGTAGAGTTATCCTCTATGGGGATTCGTGTAGATCCTGCCGCGTTGAAACGTCAACTGGAATTGCGCGGTAAAGAGGACCGGTTATCGCTCTATTTCCATCAACGGTTGATGAAGGGGGAGTTGCCTCTGTCCATTGGTGGAGGGATCGGGCAATCGAGACTCTGTATGTATTATCTTCGTAAGGCGCATATCGGGGAGATACAGGCGAGTCTATGGCCGCGTGAGATGAAAGAGGAAGCCAGAAAACAGGGGGTTTTTCTTATCTGACGGCTTTCAGCCGCTACCCTTATTTTATTCATAATTCATAATTCTTTTACTACCTTAGAGGCTTCATTAGACATATAACCTATGGATGTAAAAATAGAGGAAAGCTGGAAGGAGCACCTTCAACAGGAGTTTGAGAAACCTTATTTCAGGACATTGACCGACTTTGTGCGGAAAGAGTATGCTGCTAGAACTGTATATCCGCCGGCAAAGCTGATTTTCAATGCATTTGACAGTTGTCCCTTCAACAAGGTGAAAGTGGTGATAGTAGGGCAGGATCCTTATCATGAACCGGGCCAGGCGCATGGACTGTGCTTTTCTGTGAATGACGGAGTACAGATTCCCCCTTCGTTGGTGAATATCTATAAGGAGATAGAGGATGATCTGGGAATACCTGCACTCCGGTCGGGAGACCTGACGAGATGGGCGAAGCAGGGCGTACTCCTGCTGAATGCTACCCTGACAGTACAGGCACATCATGCCGGATCACACCAAGGAAAAGGTTGGGAAGAATTTACCGATGCTGCTATCAAGCGACTGGCCGAAGAGAGAGATCACCTGGTTTTTATCCTGTGGGGCGCTTATGCCCAGCGAAAAGGCGCCAGTATTGATGCGAACAGGCATCTTATCTTAAAATCACCACACCCGTCACCGTTATCCGCACATAGGGGATTCTTTGGTAATAAACACTTTAGCAAGGCTAACGACTACCTGTCGGCTCACAATATGGAGCCGGTCAGATGGTAGTTCGGTCATTATCGTTATCCTACGCTTCCTTCAAGGCTGATCTGGAGTAATTTTTGTGCTTCTACCGCAAATTCCATGGGGAGTTTGTTTACCACTTCCTTCACATATCCGTTTACGATCAGTCCGATGGCTTCCTCTTCACCCAATCCACGCTGATTGCAGTAGAAGATCTGGTCTTCGCTGATCTTGGAGGTGGTCGCCTCATGCTCAAGCACGGCCGTAGGATTCTGGATATCGGTATAGGGAAAAGTGTGTGCCCCACAGTGGTCGGTCAGCAGCAGGCTATCACATTGAGAGTGGTTACGCGCATTCTCCGCCTTTTGGGTCACCTTCACCAGTCCACGGTAGCTGTTCTGGCTGCTGCCTGCGGATATCCCTTTGGAGACGATACGGCTACGGGTATTTTTACCTATATGGATCATCTTTGTGCCGGTATCTGCCTGCTGATAGTTGTTGGTAACTGCCACCGAATAGAATTCACCTACAGAATAGTCACCTGCCAGAATGCAGGAAGGATATTTCCAGGTGATGGCCGATCCGGTCTCTACCTGTGTCCAGGAGATCTTGGAATGCACTCCTTTACATATCCCCCGTTTGGTCACGAAATTATAGACACCACCTTTCCCGTTCTTATCTCCGGGATACCAGTTCTGTACGGTAGAGTATTTCACCTCTGCATGATCGAGAGCTACGATCTCCACGATAGCTGCGTGCAGTTGGTTCTCGTCACGCATGGGAGCAGTACACCCTTCGAGATAGCTTACGTAGGAGTTGTTGTCGCCCACAATAAGTGTCCGTTCGAACTGGCCGGTATTGGCCGTGTTGATACGGAAGTAGGTAGAAAGCTCCATCGGACAGCGTACTCCTTCCGGGATATAGACGAATGAACCGTCGCTGAACACCGCCGAGTTCAACGCTGCATAATAGTTGTCTTTATAGGGAACGACCGTTCCCAGGTATTTCCTTACCAGGTCGGGATGATGTCTTACCGCTTCACTGAAGGAGCAGAAGATAATTCCTTTTTCGGCAAGCACCTCTTTGAAGGTGGTTTTGATAGAGACACTGTCCATCACCGCATCTACAGCAACCCCTGTGAGCTGTTTCTGTTCTTCAAGGGGGATTCCCAGACGCTCGAAAGTTTTTAATAATTCCGGATCGACCTCGTCCAGACTTTTTGGGTTTTTCTTCTTCGTAGGATCGGCATAATAGATGATATCCTGATAATCGATTTCAGGAATCTTCAGGTGTGGCCAGTCCGGCATTTCCATCGTTAACCAGTGACGATATGCTTTCAACCGGAATTCAAGCAACCACTCGGGTTCCCCCTTTTTCGCCGAAATCAACCGGATGACATCCTCGTTCAACCCCTTTTCTATGACTTCGGTCTCCACGTCAGTGGTAAAACCGAATTTATAATCCTGGGTAGTTAACTCATTTAATATCTGATCTTGATCTAATTCTTGCATAATTCTTCTATTTCACAGCCGTAGCCGTCGATTGACATGATTCTGGCAGGAGGCAAAGCCTCCGGCACTTTGTAACAACTAATCCGTCGTTTTTGTTGTACAAAGATAGTGCTTTTTCACCAATTCCACAGGACAAGGAGCGGAAACGGTAAATTATCAATGTTAAAACCGGTGAGGGAGAAGTATCGGGTGGTGCAATTGAACAATCATTGCTTTTGGAGTGTTAATTCAACATAAATAGTGAGGCAATATGCCTATAAATTAATTATATGAATATATGAAGAGAATAACATTTTTATTAATCATTTTTGTTGCCGGTTTTGGTGTAATGGCACAGTCCAATTACAAGGTGGATCCGGCACACGCTTCGGTGAACTTTAAGGTAAAACATAGTGGTATCACGTTTGTACAGGGACGATTCGATAAGTTTGACGGTGCCATTATTGGGAGTCCCGGTCAGTTGGAATCGGCAAGGGTATTTTTCAATGTAAGTGTGGAAAGTATCAATACCGGTATACCGATGCGTGACGACCATTTGCGGAGTGCCGATTTTTTTGAGGTGACACGGTTCCCGACCATGTCGTTTGAAAGTACGGGTATCGAGAAAGTGGAAGATGGCAAGTACAAGTTGCATGGTAAATTGCAGATCAAGGACGTAACGAAAGATACTACCTTTGATGTGGTGTACGGCGGTACGGTGAAAGGACAGGACGGATCGGAGGTGATTGGTTTTACTGCCAAAAACAAGATTAACCGTTTGGATTACAATGTAGCCTTTGATCCTGATGGGGCAGGTATCGGTAAAGATGTGTATATTACCCTTTTCCTTGAGTTCAAGAACAACTAATCTCGTATCAATGAGATAATAAAATTAGCCGGTATGCAGCCGGCTGATTTTATTTTGTAATCAGGTCTCTATTTTTTCAGGAAATATCTTGAAATAATACTTTCCGGCAATAGGATATCGGAGAGTTCGGAATAGGGTACCGACACATCAATGACGCCCATGGCATAAGGGGCGATCTCATATTGATTGTAGGAATAATGAATATTTTTCCCGTCGAGCCAGAAGTTATTGTTGGGAACGATATCCTCAATGGTAAAGAACCCTTTCATAAGAAGGGAATCGGCAACAGGAACATCATATTTTTTCATTAACTGTACCACAATTTTCTCCGTAAGCGGCTTGAAATATCCCGGTACGAACAAGTCCTCTTCAGTAAGGGTGACCAGGTCATTCAGGTCTACATTAGTATAGGTGATCCGGTAGGAACCATGCGCCCCGCCTTCATAGTCACTGTATTCAACGGCATAGCTCAACAGCGAATCATTTTGGAACAGTATCTTATTGCTGTTATTCATAAAATACCAGTACCATGAAGGCATCTTTCCTTCAATACGTGCTTTGTCTTCATAATAATAGTTCGACAGTGATTGATACCGGTCGGTATACTCCTTAAGATATTGATCCACTGCTTCCTGTGGAGTAAGCGCATCATAATTGCTGTCGCCGAAGAATGTTCCCTGGAAAATTTGTTGCAAGCGCGCCAGGCTTTCACTGTCCCGAAATTTCACGGGGTAAGTAAAAGAAATGCCTACATCAGCATAGGGAAGGGTAGTATCGTTCTCCTGCAAAAGCGGGATATGCCGTGCCACTACAATACTGTCAAAATCTATCCTGGATGATTTTGCACCTCCTCTTCTTCCGTTGCACGAAATCAGAATGATTCCTGTTAAGAGGATAAAGATTGAAAATTTAGTTTTGATTTGCATACTGTTATCGATTATCAGGTTGATCTTTGTTACATTGGCACATGGCACATTGGTTCTATTGAATAATCTGCTTGATGGCACCCAATTCCGGATAAAAATAAACTTTGATAGGTTGCTTGGTATTGTCGAACATTCTCCTTACAAGGACATCTTGCGTGCCGTATTGTACTACGTCCACCTCTTTGTTTGCCAGTATCCTGTTTCTGAATTCAATGTTCAACATGGCTTTTCCCGGGACATTATACACAATCCCGTCGCTAAGTTTATTTTCCAATCGTTTCAAATCCCGCTCTGATAGTTGCATCTCTACTTTGGGGGTTTTATTCACCAGCGAGAGGTAGATAGGTTCCCCGGCAAGGTTATCGGCATCCACAGGACCCAACTTTTCTGAGAAACGGGCAACCACCCTGCGGTCGATATCCCTCTCATCGGGAACAACAGTGTAGCTATGGGTAAAGTATTCGGCCTGTTCGCTTCCGGTAAAGAGTTCCGTCAGTGCTTTCTCCTGCCGGTTGATCTCATCCATTACCACCTTATAGGCATTTCCGTCCGGGGGCATATTCTCTGCTTCGCCGGTCAATATGTCTGTCCTGCTGCTTCGCAGGCCAAATATCTGTCTGGCGACCAGTTCTGCCTGTTTTGCCGTAGAACCGGCCATAAGTGTCTCCTGGGACAAGTAGTTCCTCGGATTGACAGATGGCGGCAAGCCCTGGGGGATTTTTAGTTCTTCAACTGTTTCAGATTCCGGATTTGCATTGATGGTGACAATTACTCCATCTTCCCGGAGATGGACGAATGGCTCCAATGATTTGGGCCGGAATGCCACCATGAAAGAGTTATTCTTGTCGGGTATACCCCTGTTTACAATGGAGATATCTTCCAGTGTATATACAATTTTATCTTCGGTGATAGGTTTTTCTATTCCCAGGTAGCGTTGTGCATAAGGATAGAATTCTCCTTTCCGGTAAGTTGTCTTCTTCACTAACAAGGTTATCTCGAACGATGTCTTGGGTAATGAATAAACCACACCATAGTCGTTGGCCTTGATAGCGTTTACCCGTGTCGTCTTCTGTGCGGATACGCCGAAGGCGACGGCAAGGAAAAGCGTTGGGATCAGATATTTTACTCTTATCATAATTTAATTGTTGTTCAGTATTTGTTCGATTGTTATTCGATTGTTCAACAACATGAACAAAGCGAATAAATAATCCCGCAAGGCGGGAAATAACGGCTAAGCCGAAGAACGCGAAGCGAATAACGCGTGTAGTACGGATCAGTGAGCTGATTGGAATTGCTCCAGGAAGCGGACGTCGTTCTCGGAAAACAGCCTCAGGTCCTTCACCTGGTACTTGAGATTGGTAATACGTTCAATCCCCATTCCCAATGCATAACCGGAATAGACTTTACTATCTATGCCGCAGTTCTCCAATACATTGGGGTCTACCATGCCACATCCCAGTATTTCCACCCATCCGGTATGCTTGCAGAACGGACACCCTTTCCCTCCACAGATATTGCAGGAGATATCCATCTCCGCACTAGGCTCGGTAAAGGGGAAATAGGAAGGACGCAGCCGAATTTTTGTCTGTTCGCCAAACATTTCCCTGGCAAAAAAGAGTAACGCCTGTTTCAGGTCGGCAAATGACACATCCTTGTCGATATAGAGAGCTTCCACCTGGTGGAAAAAGCAGTGGGCACGGTAAGAGATCGCTTCGTTCCTGTACACACGTCCCGGGCAAATGATCCGGATTGGAGGGTCTGTCTTTTCCATCACTCGGGTCTGTACAGAAGAGGTATGCGTGCGCAATACAATCTGGGGATCGCTTTGAACGAAGAACGTATCCTGCATGTCGCGCGCAGGATGGTCATCCGCAAAATTCAAAGATGAAAACACATGCCAGTCGTCCTCTACCTCCGGTCCTTCGGCAATGGAGAAGCCGAGTCGTTTGAAAATATCACAAATCTCTTCTTTGACAATTGAAAGCGGATGGCGTGTTCCCAAAGGGATGGGATAAGCTGTACGCGACAGATCTATATCGCCGTGGGCAGCACCATTGTTTTCAAACTGCTTCTTCAATAATTCAATTTTTTCGATTGCTTTCTGTTTCAGTCCATTCAACCGCATACCCACTTCACGCTTCTGTTCAGCAGGAACAGAACGAAAGCCATCCATCAGGGAAGATATACTGCCTTTTTTACTCAGGTATTTTATTCGTGCCATTTCTATCTCTTCCGGGGTGGAGACCGTCAATTGCTCTATTTCAGACAGGAGAGCCTCTATCTTTTCTATCATCGTCATTGAATCTTATAAACCTATATACAGTACAAAAATAGACATTTTATTACTATTTATCCCGGTTTTTAGTGAAAGATTTGTTTGGCACCACAGCAGGGTAAAGGTTAAATTAGTACTTTTGTCGAATAAAGCATTTTCGAAAATGATCGATAGGGTACGCCGATTTATTGAAAAAGAGAAACTATTCGCACCAGAGGCTACAGTCATAGTAGGGTTGAGCGGAGGGATGGATTCTATGGTGCTGCTCGATCTGCTCACATTGTTGGGATACCAATGTGTGGCTGCCCATTGCAATTTTCATTTGCGTGGTGAGGAATCAAACCGTGATGCCGCCTTTGTAAAGAAATGGTGCAAAGGCATCGATATTCCCTTTACATCTATCGACTTCGATACTACCCAATATGCTGCCGACAAAAAGATCTCTATTGAGATGGCGGCCCGCGAGTTACGTTATGGCTGGTTTGAGATTGTCCGACGCCAGTATGTTGCAGAAGCGGTTGCCGTAGCCCACCACAAGGATGATTCGGTGGAAACGGTGTTGCTGAACCTGATCCGGGGAACCGGTATCAAGGGTTTGTCAGGAATCATGCCGAAGAACAGGCATGTAGTACGCCCCCTCCTGTGTGTGACGCGTGCCGAGATTGAGGAGTATATTGCTGAACGGGATATGCCTTATGTGTTCGACAGCACAAACGATAATGATATTTTTCTACGGAATTCGCTCCGGTTGAATATCATTCCTCAGTTGGAGAAATTGAACCCGTCGGTGAGAGAAGCCATTTGGCGCACTTCACGGAACCTCTTCGAGGCGGAAAAGGTTTATAGTGAATCTCTTCGTGATATAATAAAGGATTTGTTTCGAGATGATAAAATCGACATTGCGAAGCTCCGTCAAACGGCATCACCCAGGTCAGTCCTGTTTGAGATTCTCTCCCCACTCGGTTTTGGAGCATCGGTGATCGAGGATGTTTATCTTGGTATGGAAAGCACTTCGGGAAAGGTCTTCCATTCGAAGTCATATCGTCTGATCAAAGACCGTGGCGTTTTTATCCTTGATCCCGTAACAGGAAATGAACGGGATGGAGAACTTATCCAAATCCATTTGGAGACGGAAGAGATAACCGGACCTCTTCACTTGCTGATCCGGAAAGAGAAGATACCCCTCTCCATAGAGAAAAACAGCCGGGTCCTGTATGCCGATCTCAGTAAATTGAAATTTCCCCTTACCGTGAGGAGATGGAATGAAGGAGATTGGTTTATCCCTTTCGGTATGAAAGGCAGGAAAAAAGTGAGTGATTATTTCACCGACCGGAAATATAGTTTGAAGGAGAAAGAAAATGCATGGATACTCCTTTCCGGTGATGATATAGTATGGATTGTGGGTGAGCGGCCCGACGACCGTTACAAAATAACGGAAGAAAGTAGCGACGTTTTTGTCGTGGAAATGGTAAATAATGCAATATAGCAAAGAAAAAGTGAAAATTTTCAGGAATCGATGCAACCTTTTTCTTTTTTTTGCATCTATATATAGAGTGGGAAAGTGTTTGGGTAAAATTCCGTAATCCGCTATACCCAATTTTTCACTATTAATTTTTCACTTTTAGTTTTTAGTTCAAATTTCTCAATTATATCAATTATGAAGAATAATACATTTAAAGACTTACTGGTAGTGGGTGTATTTGTTGGTTTTGCTTATTATGTATCCCGTTATTACCAACAAAAAAAACAGAAAGAGAGGGAATTACGCGAAAGCCTCCATTTCCAGTTATTTTAAACCTTTTCTTTATGGCGTCATTTTTTTGACGTTCTCTATTGACACCCCGAATTAAATTTTGTTCCGGCAACTTCACCATGCCGGAATTTTTGTAACTTTGCGGGTCAATTAACAGTTTTATGCTTACACTCAGAAGAATCAACGAAAACCCGGAAGAGGTTATACGGCAGCTATCGAAGAAACATTTCGATGGCCGGGAAGTTATCAGCCAGATCATCGATCTGGATAATACAAGACGCAAGACGCAAACCCATCTCGATGCTATCCTTGGCGAGATCAACACCATTTCCAAGTCCATCGGTCAATTGATGAAAGAGGGAAACAAGGAAGAAGCGGCTATTGCATGTGAGAAGGTGCGAGTGCTGAAAGAGACCTCCGGAGAGTTGGGTGAAACACTGAAAGATGCAGAACAGAAGATAGAGTCCCTGCTGGTCACTATTCCCAACCTGCCGCACGATTCTGTACCGGAAGGACGGACTGCCGAAGATAATCCGGTGGAACGGAGCGGAGGAGAAATTCCGTCGCTCGGTGATAATGCCCTTCCGCATTGGGAGCTGGCTAAGAAGTATGACCTGATCGATTTCGAGTTGGGGGTAAAGATTACCGGTGCCGGCTTTCCTGTGTATAAAGGGAGAGGAGCACGGCTTCAACGCGCCCTGATCAACTTTTTCCTGGACAATGCACGTGATGCGGGATTCACTGAAGTGCAACCTCCTTATCTGGTCAACAGCGATTCCGGTTTCGGAACAGGACAGTTGCCCGACAAAGAAGGACAAATGTACCATGTGGGATTGGATGACCTTTATCTTATTCCTACGGCTGAGGTACCGGTAACCAATATTTATCGGGATGTGATCCTCGAAGAAAAGGAACTCCCTGTCAAAAATACCGCCTATTCAGCTTGTTTCCGCCGTGAAGCCGGTTCCTATGGGAAAGATGTACGAGGGTTGAACCGCTTGCACCAGTTCGACAAGGTGGAAATCGTCTGTATCGACAAGCCGGAAAATTCTTATGAACGCCTCGATGAAATGGTCAGTTATGTGCAGACGCTGGTCGAAAAGCTGGAACTCCCATGGCGTATCCTGCGCCTTTGTGGAGGAGATATCAGTTTTACTTCGGCGTTGACATTCGACTTCGAAGTCTATTCTACCGCTCAAAAACGTTGGCTGGAAGTGAGCTCGGTATCCAATTTCGAGAGTTACCAGGCTAACCGCTTGAAATGCCGTTACCGGAATGCCGACCGCAAGACAGAACTTTGTCATACCCTTAACGGTAGCGCTCTGGCTCTGCCGCGTATCATGGCTGCGTTACTGGAAAATAATCAGACAGCGGAGGGTATACGGATTCCGGCTCCATTGGTACCATACTGTGGTTTTGACCTGATAGATTAGAAAATCGGGAAACGTGGCAAATGATAGACAATAAGGGTAGGGGATAATGCCCGGTTGGAGAAAAAAGAGTGTTATTTATTTTTTTATTTTAAATGATTGTCATATCTTTGCACACCGAAAATTGAGAATATTCAAACAGCAGGATCAAAGGGGTTTGTCCAAGGTCGTCATTAAAAAGCGTTACAAGCTGATGACCGGCAGCTTCTGCGACCGGAAAAAATAAAAATCAGTATGAAGAAAGAGATCCATCCCAACAATTACCGTCCGGTAGTTTTTAAAGATATGTCGAATGAAGAGATTTTCATTTCGCGATCTACTATTAATGCAAAAGAAACTATCGAAATCGACGGTGTTACCTATCCGTTGGTAAAACTTGAGATTACCAGTTCTTCACATCCATTCTATACCGGAAAACAAAAACTGGTAGATACGGCAGGACGGGTTGACAAGTTTATGAGCCGTTACGGAAACCGTAACAAGAATAAATAAATCCGGTATCCACAGGATTAATGATGTAACAAATAGCGGCGGTCTGACAGGGATCGCCGCTATTTGTTATTTGAGTTATGTATTGATTTTACACAAAAATGTGTACTTTTGTCTTATCTGACAGGACGTATATGTGAAACGTATATGTAAAAACCATAACAGAGGTATTGCTTGCACCCGTTTACGCCTGCAGTTTTATGTCGGGGAAAAAATACCCGGGCTTACAGATAAACAAGTAAAAAGCCAATGAAACGAATAATCGAATCATCTTTAGTAAGTACGGAGTTTCAGACTTTTATTCGGCAAAAGAAGACTTTGATGCTTCTTTTTATCATACTGTTATCACTCCCTGCGCCGGGTCAGGTGCAACTGAATGATAATGCGAAAATAAGCCTGTTGACCGCATCGCCGTGGTATGGAGCTGTATATGCTTTTTTCGGCCATACTGCCATCCGTGTGCAGGATGATTCTACCGGCGTGGATCTGGTTTTCAATTACGGCTATTTTGATTCCTCACAACCCCATTTTATCTATAATTTTATACGTGGAAAAACGGATTATATCCTGGGTGGCCTTCCCTTTGAGGCATTTCTCAACGAATACGGATACCGGGGACAGCAGGTGGTGGAGCAGGAATTGAACCTCTCGCCGGCTGAAAAACAACAGTTGTACCATGCGCTTATGGTTAACGTATTGCCTGAAAACAGGGAGTATAGATACAACTATTTCTATGATAATTGTTCCACCCGACCCCGTGATATGGTCGAAGAATATACGGAAGGAATCATCCAATACCCTCCGACCGGCTCAGACCAATCCTATCGAGACCTGGTGCATGAATGTGTGGATGGTTATCCGTGGGTAAAGTTCGGTATCGACCTGCTGATAGGAAGCCCGGCCGACAGTACTATCAATGTGAGGGATAAAATGTTTATTCCGGACTATCTGATGGATTCTTTCGAGGGGGCAACCATTCAAAGAGGCGATACATTGAACGTGCCATTGGTGAAAAACACCGAAATGCTCTTACCTGTTGACAAAGAGATAAATAAAAGAAGCGAAGGGGTTGTATTTACGCCGATTTTAACGGCATTCGCATTGTTGTTGCTTACCATAATCGTCTCCCTGATCCAGCTTATCAAACTCAATAAGACCCAACTTGCCAGAATTTATGACACAGTATTGTTTGTGATTGCCGGATTGGCCGGGATAATACTCCTGGTGTTGATGTATTTCTCGGAGCACCCTGCCACCAATCCCAACTGGAATTTTGTCTGGCTGAATCCGTTCGCTCTGATTGCTGCTTCTTTCTTCTGGATGAAATCAGCAAATAAGGCAGTTTATTTCTATCATTTTATTAACTTTGCACTCTTAACGCTTTTCCTCTTATTATGGTGGTTGATACCACAGCAATTACCGTTGGCAACAATCCCATTTTCAATGAGTTTGTGGTTCAGGTCGGGGATAAACATTTATATATTGAGGAAAAGGCGGTTAAAAAACAAACAGTTCACCACAAGTAAACACCTGAAAGCAGGTTGGGGTGGATTGTAGATTGGTAAATGACAGAATACGGGCATGGTTAGAATACTATCTTCACTGGTTGCTTTTTTTTCAATCACAACGCTTTTTGCGCAAACACCTTCGGGTGAAATACCGAAACTGGTGGTGGGAATCACCATCGACCAGTTCAGGGGTGATTATCTGGAGATGTTCAGACACAAATTCGGGAGCAAGGGATTCAACAGGTTGTTGAATAACGGCCTTGTGTACAGTAATGTATATTATGATTTCCCCAATCTGAATAAGGCATCTTCCATTACGACCATCTTTACCGGCGCCAACCCTTCCTATCATGGAATTATGGCTGAGAACAGGTATTTGGTAGATTCGAACCGTGAAATATCCTCTTTCTTCGACGATAATTATCTGGGAAATTTCACTACTGAAAAACTTTCCCCTCTTCCTGTCAAGGTTTCTACCATTGCCGACGAACTGAAAATTGCTTCAGGAGGACAGTCGGATATCTTCGCTTTTGCTCCCGATGCCTCCCAGGCACTGGCATCCGGAGGACATGCCGCGAGTGGTGCCTTCTGGATTGAAGAAGAGAACGGGAAATGGGCCACTACCACCTTTTACAAGAACAGGCAACCGGTCATTGATCAACATAACCGTAGCGGACAATCGCTCACCTATACTATTAACAGTCTTACATGGCGCCCGGCCATTGACGTGAACCAGTATGACGCTTTTCCGTATACCCGGAACAGGTATAATTTCCAGCACTACCTTGGCCCCGATAAAAAAGACCATTTCCGTCTGTTCAAACAATCGCCTTATGTGAATAAGGAAGTGAACGATATGGCGGTCAGGTTGCTTGAATCGGGATCGTTGGGGAAACGGATGAATCCCGACTTCCTGGCGCTCACTTTCTATGCGGGGAATTATGAAAAAGCACTGGATAAAAATTATTCCGTAGAAATACAGGATACCTATTACCGGCTCGATCAGGAGTTGGGACGGCTGCTCGATGCTATCGACGCATCCGTAGGACTTAAGAATACGCTGATCTTTGTCGTTTCGACAGGATACTTCGATGAGCAGGAGACTCTTCCCGACGGGATGGTTACTTCGGGTGGTGATTTCTATCCCGAACGGAGCCAGGCGCTGCTCAATATGTATCTGATGGCACTTTACGGGAGGGAGCAGTGGATCAAGAAATATTATGACAGGCAATTCTTCTTCGACAGGAAATTGCTGGAAGACAAAAAGATCGATTTAAGGGAGTTTCAACAGAGGGCTGCCGAGTTTCTGGTGCAATCGGCCGGCATTCAGGATGTGATCACTTCCTACCAGATGCTGCATGGCGCCTATAACCAGGATGTACAGTATTACAGAAACGGATTTTATAAAGGACAATCAGGTGATTTGTTTCTTCGGTTGCAACCCGGTTGGCGGATAGTAGACCCTCAGTCCGATCAGAATGTAAGAGTGCGTAACAATGCTGTTGTGGCACCCGTGATTTTCTTCGGGAGTGACATAAAACCCCAGAGAATTGAGCGTACGATTGAAGCGACCGAAATCGCGCCAAGTGTAGCATACCGGTTGCGTATCCGGGCTCCCAACGCCGCCGAAGGAGAAATCCTTCAAGAATTATTTCGATAAGCAATGAGTAGAGATCAAGTTTACTTGAACTATGCCATTGCGAGAACAATATTTATTTAATAATATATACAAAGAGGTGGAAATGTGGTAAAGTAGTCAGGAGGTTACATACCCGCAACGCGCTTCAACCTCGTAATAATTGTAATAAAATACACCTACTATGGGATGGAATGATTTTATATCAAAAATAATCGGCAACAAGGCACAACGCGACCTGAACGAAATTAATCCGGTCGTGAAAAAGGTGAAAGAGGCCTATGCCGAAATAGAGAAACTCTCTAATGATGAATTGCGTAACAGGACGAAAGAGCTTGAAAAACGCATTCAGGAATATGTTGCGGCAGAGAAGGCACAAATAGCGGAACTCAAGGCCGGTATTGATGCCATCGATCTGGATAAGCGTGAAACGGTCTGGAACCAGGTGGACAAGCTGGAGAAAGATGTGATTGAGAAGTATGGGAAGGCGCTTGATGAGGTGCTGCCCGAAGCGTTCTCCATCATGAAAGATACAGCCCGCCGTTTCACACAGAATCAGGAGATTGTGGTTACAGCTACTGATTTCGACCGGAATCTGGCTGCGAACCATGACTTTGTCCGTATTGAAGGCGATAAGGCCATCTATCAAAACCGCTGGATCGCCGGGGGGAACGAGATCACCTGGGACATGATCCATTATGATGTGCAGCTCTTCGGTGGTGTGGTACTACACCGTGGAAAAATTGCCGAGATGGCTACGGGGGAAGGTAAAACGCTGGTGGCAACACTTCCGGTTTTCCTGAACGCACTTACCCACGAGGGGGTGCACGTGGTGACTGTGAATGATTATCTGGCAAAACGTGACTCTGAATGGATGGGTCCCATGTATATGTTCCACGGTTTATCGGTAGATTGTATCGACAAACATGAACCCAACTCCGATGCCCGTCGCAAGGCTTATGAATCGGATATTACTTTCGGTACCAATAATGAATTTGGTTTTGATTACCTGCGTGATAATATGGCGATTTCGCCGAAGGACCTCGTACAACGTAAGCATAATTACGCCATTGTGGATGAGGTAGACTCGGTATTGATCGATGATGCCCGTACCCCGTTGATTATCTCCGGTCCGGTACCTAAAGGCGACGACCAATTGTACGACCAGTTCCGTCCGAGGGTGGAAATGATTGTAAAAGCGCAACGTGAGCTGACTACCCACCTGCTGGCTGAGGCAAAAGTAAAAATGGCTTCGTCCGATCCTAAGGAACAGGAAGAAGGCGCACTGTTGCTTTTCCGTTCCTATAAGGGGATGCCGAAATATAAACCTCTCATCAAGTTCCTCAGTGAACAGGGGGTGAGGGCGGCCATGCTGAAAACCGAAGCATTCTATATGCAGGAGCAGATGCGCAATATGCATGTTGTAACCGATCCGCTTTACTTCGTAATTGATGAAAAGCAGCACAGTATTGAACTGACGGATAAGGGTATCGACCTCCTGACCGGTAAGTCGGACGACCCGCATTTCTTTATCCTGCCTGATATTGCTTCCGAACTGGCGGAACTGGAGCAGTCTCCGCTTTCCGATGAAGAGAAGGCAGTTAAAAAAGACGAGTTACTACAGAACTACGCCGTGAAGTCGGAACGTGTACATACCGTCAACCAGTTGCTGAAAGCTTATACCCTGTTCGAAAAAGATGATGAATATGTGGTGATCGACAACAAGGTGAAGATTGTAGATGAGCAGACCGGCCGTGTGATGGAGGGACGCCGCTACTCCGACGGTCTGCACCAGGCGATCGAAGCGAAAGAGCGGGTAAAAGTGGAAGCAGCTACCCAGACGTTTGCCACCATCACGTTGCAGAACTTTTTCAGGATGTACAGCAAGTTGGCCGGTATGACCGGTACGGCTGAAACTGAAGCGGGTGAATTCTGGGATATCTATAAACTTGACGTAGTGGTGATCCCTACCAATAAACCTATTATCCGGGATGACCAGAACGACCGTATTTACAAGACCAAAAGGGAAAAATATACGGCGGTGATCGAAGAGACGGAAAGTCTTATCGCCAAAGGACGTCCTGTCCTTGTCGGTACCACTTCCGTAGAAATCTCGGAGTTACTGAGCCGTATGCTTACTCTCCGTAAGATCAGGCACAACGTATTGAATGCCAAGCTGCATCAGCGTGAAGCCGAGATCGTAGCCAATGCCGGACAAAAGGGAATGGTGACCATAGCCACCAACATGGCAGGTCGTGGTACCGACATCAAGCTCACCCCGGAGGTGCGGGAAGCGGGCGGTCTCGCTATCATCGGTACGGAGCGGCATGAGTCACGCCGTGTGGACCGGCAGTTGAGAGGACGTGCCGGACGCCAGGGAGATCCCGGATCAAGTGTGTTCTTCGTCTCACTGGAAGACGACCTGATGCGTCTCTTTGCTACGGAGAGGATTGCCGGCCTGATGGACCGGATGGGATTCAAAGAAGGCGACGTCCTTGAACACAATATGTTGAGCAAGTCGGTGGAACGTGCCCAAAAGAAGGTGGAAGAGAACAACTTCGGTATCCGTAAGCGTTTGCTGGAATATGACGATGTTATGAACTCCCAGCGTGAAGTGATCTATCGCCGTCGCCGTCACGCCCTGATGGGTGAACGTATCGATAACGATGTAGCCAACATGATTTCGGAGACCGCAAGGAATATTGTGGAGATGAACGAAGATAACTACGAAGGGATGAAACTCGATCTGCTTCGTGTGATGGCGCTGGATATCCCCTTCAAAGAGGAGGATATGAAGAGGATGAAACTGGACGACCAACTGCAGGCAGTGACTGCCCAGGCCTTTGAGACCTTTAAGCGTAAAACGGAGCGGCTCGCCGAAGTCGCCCAACCGGTCATCAAGCAGGTCTATGAAAATCAGGGAGCGATGTATGAGAATATCCTGATCCCGATTACCGACGGGAAAAGGGTATATAACATCTCATGCAACCTGAAGGAGGCATACGAGACCGGATCGAAAGCATTGGTAAAAGCTTTTGAGAAATCGATCCTGCTGCATACCATAGATGAGGATTGGAAAGAGCATCTCCGGGAAATGGATGAATTGCGCCACTCGGTGCAGAATGCGAGCTACGAACAGAAAGATCCTCTGTTGATCTATAAGCTGGAGTCGTTCAACCTCTTCAAGACAATGGTAAATGACATCAACTCCAAAGCGGTATCCATTCTGATGCGGGGTCAGATACCGGTGCAGGATCCGGGAAGCGTAAGGCGTGCCGCCCCTGAGCAAAAGACCGATTATAGCAAGTATCGTACTCAGAAAGAGGAGTCGGATAGTATGCCGGCAGGAGCTGGCAGGAATGGCGACCCCCAACAGAGACAGCCTCAGAAACTGGAGCCGATCCGCGTGGAGAAAAAGGTAGGGAGAAATGACCTCTGTCCTTGTGGAAGTGGGAAGAAATACAAAAACTGCCACGGCGCGTAAGCGTTTAATAAAAACTAAAAACAGGGAGTAATAAACTTCCTGTTTTTTTTGTTAAATCGGGAAAAAAGTTGTACCTTAGTCTGTCCAAATTTTGGAAAATTTAAAGTAATTACTAATCTGTAAATAAACTACATAGAAATATTAGTTAAAGAGAAAAATCACTTTGTAATATGATTGATCAGCAAGACAGAATCATCAAGATCAATATCGAAGATGAAATGAAGTCGTCGTACATCGATTATTCGATGTCGGTTATTGTTTCTCGGGCGCTGCCTGACGTACGTGACGGCTTTAAGCCAGTGCATCGCCGTATCCTTTATGGTATGTCGGATTTGAATAACACGGCCGATAAACCCCACAAAAAATCCGCGAGAATTGTCGGCGAGGTACTGGGTAAATACCATCCTCATGGCGACTCCTCAGTATACAATGCCATGGTACGCCTTGCACAGCATTGGAGCATGCGTTATACGCTGGTGGACGGACAGGGTAACATGGGTAGTGTCGATGGTGACAGTCCCGCAGCCATGAGGTATACCGAAGCCCGGTTGAACAGGCTGGCGGAGGAAATGCTCAGGGATATCGATAAAGAGACGGTCGATTTTCAGTTGAACTTCGATGACACCCTACTGGAACCGTCGGTGCTTCCCACCCGGATCCCCAATCTGCTTATCAACGGTTCATCGGGGATTGCCGTGGGAATGGCTACCAATATAGCCCCTCATAATCTTACCGAATGTATCAATGGCATTATCGCCTATATCGATGACAGGGATATCGATACCCAAGGGTTGATGCACTATATCAAAGCGCCCGATTTTCCTACCGGAGGCTATATTTATGGTTATAAAGGCGTGGAAGAGGCGTTCGAGACGGGGAGGGGACGTATTGTAATGCGCGGGAAAGCGGAGATTGAGACGGGTAAGACCCACGATAAGATCATCATCTCCGAAATTCCTTACCTGGTCAATAAAGCCGATCTCATCAAGCATATTGCCGATCTGGTATCAGATAAGAGGATCGACGGCATTTCCAATGTCAACGACGAGTCGGACAGGGATGGTATGCGTATTGTGGTGGATATCAAACGTGATGGCAATGCCAATGTCGTATTGAATAAACTGTATAAGCTGACGGCATTGCAATCATCATTCAGCGTCAACAGTATCGCGCTGGTGAAGGGGCGTCCGGAATTATTGTCGCTCAAACGGATGATTGAACTCTTCGTCGAACACCGCATCGATGTAGTGATCCGGCGGACAAAATTTGAATTGCGCAAAGCCGAAGAGCGTGCTCATATCCTGCAGGGGCTGATCATCGCTTCAGACAACATCGACGAAGTAATTGCCATTATCCGTAGTTCTTCGACTCCGCAGGAAGCTATCCAGCGACTGATGGATCGGTTCAACCTCAGCGAGATACAGTCGCGAGCCATTGTAGAAATGCGATTGAGGCAACTGACCGGCCTGGAGCAGGATAAATTACGCGCAGAGTTCGAAGAGATACAGAAACTGATCGCTTATCTTAATGAAATACTGGTCAATGAAGAACTTCGAATGAAAGTGATCAAAGATGAGTTGATTGAGATCCGTGAGAAATATGGTGATGGACGCCGCTCGGAAATCATCTTCGCTTCGGAAGAGATGAATCCTGAAGACTTCTATGCCAATGAAGATATGGTTATCACCATCTCTCATATGGGTTATATCAAACGTACTCCTCTGGCTGACTTCCATACACAGAACCGAGGTGGAGTAGGGGTCAGGGGGACCGATACCCGCGAAGAGGATTTCGTGGAATATATCTATCCCGCCACTACCCATAATTATATGCTTTTCTTCACCCAGAAAGGAAAATGTTACTGGCTGCGTGTTTTTGAGATACCGGAAGGAACCAAAAATTCGAAAGGAAGGGCTATACAGAATCTGTTGAATATTGATTCGGATGATGCTGTCAATGCATTTGTCCGGGTAGAGACATTACAGGATAAGGAGTATATCAATTCCCACAACCTGCTTTTCTGTACCCAGCAGGGGATAGTAAAGAAAACGCCGCTTGAAGCTTATTCAAGGCCAAGGCAGAATGGGGTGAACGCAATTACCATCCGTGAAGATGACAGGGTAATATCGGTACGTCTGACCGACGGTAACCAGCATGTGATCCTGGCAAACCGCAACGGACGCGCCATACGATTTGCCGAAAAGGATGTCCGGCCCATGGGCCGGACCGCTACCGGAGTAAGAGGTATGACATTGGATGACGACGGCCAGGATTGCATAATAGGCATGATCTGTATGAAGCCGGACTCGGAAGATACTATCCTGGTGGTATCGGAACAGGGATTCGGTAAAAGGACAAAACTGAATGACGAGGACGGCGAACCGGTATACCGGATTACCCGCAGGGGCGGAAAAGGTGTGAAAACACTCAATGTGACTGAGAAAACCGGTAAGTTGGTCGCTATCAAAAGTGTAACGGATGACAATGATTTAATGATAATTAACAAGTCTGGCGTTACAATACGTGTGAAAATTTCCGACCTTCGTATTATGGGGCGTGCCACACAAGGTGTCCGTCTCATCAATTTGGAAAAAAGGAACGATCAGATCGCTTCTGTTTGTAAAGTAAATTCCGATGAAGAAGAGATTGAAGAAATAGGAGATATGGAAAATATATCTGGAGAAACGGAAGAAACAAACACTGATATCGAATAATTGCTGTAATTAGGATTTGCGCATCAACTAATAAAATTCATTATTTCATTAAACTTTTTGATATATTTTAGTCAATACATATCAAGAAACAATTTTAAATGGAGATAATACGAAACCGAAAGGTTCCATATCACATAAATAGTTTAATCACAAAAAAATATGACAAAATGAAAAGAATCCTATTCTTAACTATGATTGCCATTCTCTCCACGGGAAGTATTCTCGCGCAGAAATCGGCTGTTAGAGATGCCAAAAGGGCATTAGGGCGAGACGATCTGAAAGAAGCACGCACACTAATTCAACAGGCATCTACCAATCCGGAGACTGCTGCCGATCCCGAAACATGGAAAGTGATGGGCGATATAGGCAATAAAACCTTCGACAATGAGAGAACAAAAACAATGTTGAATCAGGATGCCAATGAGAAGGTGATGTACGACGGGCTCATGGAGTCTTACAAACCTTATCTGAAAGCTGATTCGCTCGGTGAACTTCCTGATGAGAAAGGAAGGGTGAGGAACAGGGTGCGTAAAGATATCAGTAATATCCTGCGTGCTAACCATCCATTTTATATTAACGGAGGGGTTTATTACAACGAACAGAGCAATTATGCAAAGGCTGCTGATTTTTTTGAGGTCTATTGGGATATACCCACATTGCCGATGTTTGCCGATCAGAAGGATGCATTTGTACTGGACAGCACTTATCAGATTATCAAGTATTATGCCATCATCTCTGCTATCTCTGCTGATCAGAATGAAAGGGCAATTGCCATGCTGGAACGTGCCGCAAAAGAGCCCTTCATAGAAAACAGCGCTTATAAGGAGAGCGATATATATGAGTTGCTGGCAAGTCAATATGAAAGAGTAGGTGATTCGGCTAAATTTATAGAAACCCTCAATCTTGGTGCACAAAAATTCCCTGATAGCAAATATTTCGTTCCCAATCTGATCAATGTATTTATCCGTAGCGGACAATCTGATAAGGCTATGGAGTATCTTGATCAGGCTATTGCCAACGATCCGGCCAATTCGTGCGACCTCAACAGTGTGAAGGGAGCCCTCTTCGCTGAAAAGGGAGACTATGCAGCTGCCGAAGCCGAATATAAGAAAGCACTTGCACAGGATCCCAATTGCGAAAGAGCGTTGGAAAACCTTGCTAGAAATTATATTATCCAGGCACAGGAATTAAAAGAAGTAACCGCTACTATGTCCAGCAGACAACAGCAGGTAGAAAACGATAAAAAAACAGTTGAATTGTATCAGCAAGCACTTCCTTTACTGGAAAAAATGGAGCAAGTCATAAAAGCAAGAAATGCTTCTCAACAAGAAATAAATGGAGTGCTTATGTTGCTCAGAAATGCATATTACAATTTAAGTGTATTGGGTGTTGATAAATCAGCTGAGTTGAAAGTGGTTGAAGACCAACTGAACCTTGAATAAATTCAAGTAAGAGCCCAATAAGTAAAATAAAGAGAAGGAGGAAGACCAATGGTTTTCTTCCTTTTTCGTTTTTTATAATTTTTGCCATTCATACATTTTGCAAGTAATGTCGCACATCATTGTAGTGATCAAAACTTATTAATTTGAAAAGGGAGATGATTTAAGCTTTGAATAAGCAGGAGAGTGATACGGATTTATTATTAAACATAATAGTAATTATAGGAAAAATATTTAATTATTTATTGGCATATTAGCATATTGACGCATTGGCACATTTTTATTACTTTTGTACTCATATATCCGGGCAAGATTTAAAAAATAAATTTCCGAGAAAATTACCCAATATATAAAATTCATGACAGACAATCAACGATATATTCAGCGAGGAGTTTCGGCATCAAAAGAAGATGTGCATAACGCTATCAAGACGATCGATAAAGGGATTTTTCCAAAGGCATTTTGTAAAATCGTCCCGGATTATTTGGGGAATGATCCGGAGTACTGCAACATCATGCATGCCGACGGTGCCGGGACCAAATCGTCGTTAGCCTATATCTACTGGCGTGAAACCGGAGATATTTCCGTATGGAAAGGTATCGCACAGGATGCATTGATAATGAATGTAGATGACCTTCTTTGCGTGGGTGCTACCGATAATATCCTGCTCTCTTCCACCATCGGCAGAAATAAAAATCTGATTCCGGGAGAAGTAGTCTCTGCTATCATTAACGGTACCAATGAGTTATGCGAAGAACTCTCAGGACTCGGGGTAAATATCTATCCTACAGGTGGTGAGACAGCCGATGTAGGTGATCTTGTACGCACCATTATTGTAGACAGTACGGTCACCTGCCGTATGAGACGCTCCGATGTCATTGACAATGCCCGTATTCAGGCCGGCGATGTGATCGTCGGACTTTCCTCATCGGGACAGGCAACCTACGAGAAAGAATACAACGGAGGCATGGGTAGTAATGGGCTTACTTCAGCACGTCACGACGTGTTTGCCAACTATCTGGCACAAAAATATCCTGAAAGTTACGATGCTTCCATCCCTTCCGACCTGGTCTATTCAGGCCGGATGAAATTGACAGATATGATTGATAATCTGGATATTGATGCCGGAAAACTGGTACTCTCCCCTACCCGTACTTATTCTCCTATTATCTCTCTGATAATTAAAGAGTTAAATCAAAATATTCATGGGGTGGTACATTGCTCCGGAGGAGCGCAGACCAAGATACTCCATTTCTTGGGTGAAGGTCTTAAAGTTCTGAAAAACAATCTATTCCCTATCCCTCTCCTTTTTGACCTGATCCAAAAGCAATCCGGCACTGCATGGGATGAGATGTATAAGGTATTCAATATGGGCCACCGGATGGAGATCTATCTCTCTCCTGAACATGCCCAACAGGTGATCGATATCTCCCGTTCGTTCAATGTCGACGCCCGGATTGTGGGGTATGTCGAAAAATCAGATGTCCGCGAACTGGTGATTGAAAGTGAATTCGGGCAATTCCGTTATGTCTAAACAGTCTATATGTCACAAAATTCGTTACTCGATAAATTAGAGCATTTGGTTACCCGCTTCAAAGAGGTGGGGACATTGATTACCGATCCGGAAGTGATTTCGGACATGGAACGCTACGTAAAGCTGAATAAGGAATACAGCGACCTTCAAAAGATTGTTGAGGTACGTAATGAATACAAGGCTGCATTAGAGGGCGTGTCCGAGGCGAAGAACATTCTCGCCAACGAATCGGATGCCGATCTGAGGCAACTTGCCAATGAAGAGTTAGCTTCCAACAGTGAAAAGATCCCTCTGCTGGAAGAGAAAATTAAACTGTTGCTTATACCTGCCGATCCCGAAGATGCCAAAAATGTGGTGATGGAGATACGTGGTGGTACCGGAGGCGACGAAGCGGCTATTTTCGCAGGGGATTTATACAAGATGTACACCAAATATTGTGAAAGCAAGGGATGGGCTGCTGAACTGGTCAGCTTTACCGAGGGTACATCCGGCGGTTATAAAGAAATCATTTTCACGGTGAGCGGCACCGATGTCTATGGTACGTTGAAATATGAATCGGGCGTACACCGGGTACAACGGGTACCACAGACGGAGACTCAGGGGCGTGTGCATACTTCGGCCGCTACCGTGGCTGTATTACCTGAAGCAGAGGAATTTGATGTGGATCTCAATCCGGCCGATATCGACTTCCATACCGCCCGTTCGAGTGGTGCGGGAGGACAAAATGTGAACAAGGTGGAGACCAAGGTGCAGCTCACCCACAGGCCGACGGGTATTGTGGTCATTTGCCAGCAGGCACGGTCACAGCTCAAAAACAGGGAGATCGCCATGCAGATGTTGCGTACGAAGCTCTATGATATAGAACTCTCCAAACGGCAGGGAGATATTGCTTCGCGACGGAAGACGATGGTATCCACCGGCGACCGTTCTGCCAAGATCCGGACCTACAATTATCCCCAGGGACGTATCACTGATCACCGTATCAACTACACTATTTACAACCTGTCGGCATTTATGGAGGGTGATATCCAAGGGGTGATCGACCAATTGATGGTGACTGAAAATGCGGAAAGGATGAAAGAGGCGGAGATTTCATGAAACAGAAAATGCTCATTTAAAATTATATGACCAAACAACAACTATTTGAACAGATACTTAAAAAGCAATCCTTCCTGTGTGTGGGATTGGATACGGATATAAAAATGATTCCGGAGCATCTGCTGGATACGGAAGATCCGATCTATGAGTTCAATAAAGCCATTATCGACGCTACAACGCCTTATTGTGTTGCCTATAAACCCAATCTTGCTTTTTATGAGAGTGAGGGTGTAAATGGGTGGATGGCGTTTGAAAAGACCGTTGCTTATATCCGCCAGCGCTATCCAGATCAATTCATCATTGCCGATGCCAAACGTGGAGATATCGGTAATACCAGCGAAATGTATGCCCGTACCTTTTTTGATGAAGTAAAAGTAAATGCCGTGACGGTAGCTCCCTATATGGGTAAGGACAGCGTGAAGCCCTTCCTTATTTATCCCGAACGGTGGGTTATCCTGCTTGCACTCACCAGTAACAAGGGAGCTCTTGATTTCCAGTTGACGGAAGACCGCAACGGTGAGCGTCTCTTCGAGAAAGTATTGCGCGTATCGCAGCAATGGGCCACCGCTGAACAGATGATGTACGTGGTTGGTGCTACCCAGGGTAAACTATTTGAAGATGTGCGTAAGATTGTACCGGAACATTTTTTGCTGGTACCCGGTGTAGGAGCGCAGGGAGGGTCGCTGGAAGAGGTGTGCCGCTATGGGATGAACAAAAGCTGCGGACTGCTGGTTAACTCTTCACGTGGAATTATTTATGCGGACAGCACTGAAGATTTTGCCTATACTGCCGGACAGGAAGCAAGAAAATTACAGCAGGAGATGAAGGAGATGCTGGAGAAATTCGGCGTAAGCCAAATCTTGAATTAAAAAAGATGGAAAAGAAAAGGAAAATAATCAATGATCCGGTCTTTGGATTCATCAATATCCCGAATGATTTTATTTACAAGATCATTCAGCACCCTTTTCTGCAAAGGCTTAACCGTATCCGTCAACTCGGCCTGGCACCGTTTGTCTATCCCGGTGCGCAACACACCCGTTTTCATCATTCCATAGGTGCCATGTTTCTGATGGATGAAGCACTCAAGACATTGAAAGAAAAAGGGCACGATATATCAAAAGAAGAAACCGATGCAGCATTGGTTGCCATTCTGTTGCATGATATCGGACATGGCCCTTTCTCGCATGTATTGGAGCATGCCTTGGTTACCAATGTGCATCATGAAACCATTTCCCTGTTGCTTATGGAACAGATGAACAGGGAATGGCAAGGCCGCCTGCAAATGGCAATCGACATTTTTACAGACACTTATTCCAAACGGTTTCTCCATCGGCTGGTGAGCGGGCAACTGGATGTGGATCGGCTCGACTACCTGCGTCGCGACAGTTTCTTCACCGGTGTGGTGGAGGGTAACATTGGTTCGGCCCGTATCATCAAGATGCTCGATGTGAAAGAAGATAAGCTGGTTGTGGAGTCCAAGGGAATCTATTCCATCGAGAATTTTCTGATGTCGAGGCGGCTGATGTACTGGCAGGTCTACCTGCATAAAACTGCGGTTGCAGCGGAGAAGATGATGATCAATACGCTTCGGCGTGCCAAGGAGTTGTCCATGATGGGTGAAAAACTGTTCGCCTCCCCTGCCCTCTCCTATTTTTTATCACAGGAGAGTACCAGAGCCGATTTTGAAAATAACGGGGAAGCGTTGCGTCATTTCGTCAATCTTGACGACAATGATATCTGGTCAGCACTGAAAGTATGGACTTCCCATTCCGACACGGTACTGTCGGTGTTGAGCGATGGCATGGTCAACCGGAAATTGTTCAAGATAGATATCAGGGAAGAAAGGGTTGATGAAGAAAAAGTCGCCACACGCATAGCAGCATATATCAAGAGATTCAACATCACTGCCCGGGAAGCCGCTTATTTCCTTTCATCCGATATACTGACAACAGACATGTACAATGAGGAAGACGACAGTATCGATATAGTCTATAAAAGCGGTGAGGTGAAAGATATTTCCAAAGCTTCGGATATGCTCAATGTAGAACTGCTGTCGAAGAAAGTCCAAAAATACTATTTCGCTTATCTAAGGGACTAACTCCCCTATCCTCTTCATCCTTCACTTTTAGTCCTTCACTCTTAATTTTTAGTTTTTAGTTCTCTTTTGCGTTGGGCACAAAGAATATCACCACAATACATCCGATAAGGCCAAGGCTAAGGATCACCCATCTGAGTGTACCGGGTCCCATGATTATAAATGAAGAGAACAGCACCATGATCGACATGAAAGCAAGTACTCCCACCTTTCCTCTGCGGGTAATTCCCTTCCGCCGTTGGTAGTTTTTGATCCGTGGCCCGAGTATTTTATTGTTCAACAACCAATTGTACAGTCTTGGTGAACTTTTGGCATACAGGAAAGCCGACAACAGTGCCAGGGGAGTTACCGGAAGGCCCGGCACGATAATGCCAAGAATGGCAAGTACAAGGGAGGCAGTACCTCCGATCACATAAAGTACACGCACAGTTCTGTTTTTTTTGATCTCTAGTTTGACTTCCTTTTCGGATACACTAATGGAGATATCTTGTACAGATGGACGATTATGTAGGTTTGAATTTTGATCCATAAATTGAATTCTTTTTTAGCTTGACTGATAAATTTATTCTACCGTAACCGGATACGACAGCTCTTTAACCAGGGAAGAAGAAGGAATAGCTTTTACCTATCCCTACCCCAAAAATATAGAGGATTGTAACAACGGACTGTAATTCCTTGAACAATCTGTTTTTGATACTGCTAATTAGCTGTTTATCCATATAAATCTGCTGTGATGGTTTATTCCCGTTTTGCTGTCCTTTGTCCCGGGGTTGGGGAGCAAAAGTACAAATCATTGTTCTATTTACAAAGCTTATAACTACAAAAAATATAAGAAATTGAGATGTCGTAGTTATGTTGAATAGGTGTAGTTGAATAATCAGAAGTATAATTTTTGTACTTTTCTGAATTTCCATTATCTTTGCGGATATTGTTAAGGTTATAAAAAATCTGTTTTAAATATAAATGATGGCTTCTACAGAGGGAAAGAAAAAAGAGATCCGCTTGCTTTTTGTTTGTCTTGGGAATATCTGCCGTTCACCGGCTGCCGAAGGCATTATGGCAACTGTTGTGGAGAAGAACGGCCTTCAGGATCTGGTTGAGGTGGATTCGGCCGGTACTTCCGGATGGCATCAAGGGGAACTACCCGATGAACGTATGCGGCTGCATGGTGAAAGAAGAGGGTATAATTTTGATAGCCGTGCCCGGAAATTCAAAAAGTCCGATTTCAATGATTTCGACTATATCCTGGTAATGGACCGGCAAAATTATGCCAATGTGAAAGCGTTGGCAACCAGTCAGGAACAAATTGATAAAATCCATATGATGACCGAATTTTCCCGTCAGTATACCCATCATGATCATATTCCCGATCCTTATTACGGCGGTGCATCAGGATTTGAACTGGTACTCGACCTGCTCGAAGATGCCTGTGAGGGATTGCTGCAGACCATTAAAAGAAAATACGGCTTTTAGACTCATTATGCAGGTGGATCCTGCACTATAATAGTAATAAAAAACGGCCGATTTCTCAGCCGTTTTCCCCTACCCTTGTTTATCGACTTAATAAGTCATCATTGGTTCAATTTTTCCGGCATCTTCAATCATTTTCGTGAGCTGGCCTAAAGAAGGCAGGCGACGTACCAGTTTTTTGGCTTCGTTTACTTCCTGCATTTTGGCATATAAGTTCTCAGCGTTGCGGTTCCGGAACTCTTTTACCGTATCCACACCGGCTGCTTCCAGCAGTTCTGAAAATTCTGACCCGATACCCGGTACGCGGAAAAGATCGGCGTGGTTAGTCCATTTCAGGATTAACTTTTCATCAATACCTGTCTCTTTTGCCATTGCGGCACGACCGGATTTACCGGCACATTTCTCGAGTAATCCTTCTGTAGAGGTAACACCGGCAGCTCTCAGCTTTTCTCCGTAAACAGGGCCAATACCTTCAATTTCTTCAATTTTGTATGCCATACGAGTAATTAATTTTTTTAGGGTTTAAATTAGGCGATTTCTGCCCAAATATAGGCACATCTATGAAACTATGCACTCACCATACACAAGTTTCAGGGAATGTGTGGAAAAAATCCCTAACTTTTTAGACTACATACAACGAACTGATGGATTCGTTGTTGCAAACCCTCATAATGGAATTGGCAAACATCTCGGCTACAGAAAGAATTTTTACTTTTTCCGATTTTTGGGAATAAGGAATGCTGTCGGTAAATATGATTTCCGTCAGTTTCGACTGGTCGACCCGCAACGAAGCGGGATCAGACATCACGGCATGACTGGCAATGGCCCTTACTGAGTTGGCCCCGTTCTCCATGATCAGGTCGGCTGCTTTGGTAATGGTACCGGCAGTATCTACAATATCATCGACAAGCAGCACATCCATCCCTTTTACATCTCCGATAATCTGCATGTCCGATATTTCATT
Organism: Proteiniphilum sp.; assembly: GCF_034331125.1. NCBI lineage: Bacteria > Pseudomonadati > Bacteroidota > Bacteroidia > Bacteroidales > Dysgonomonadaceae > Proteiniphilum > Proteiniphilum sp. Next base: position 40,255 of record NZ_JAXQGC010000037.1, on the reverse strand, counting down.
TGCTTTCTTCCTCAGCTTATAGCAGATCACCATCGGGCATTCCAGGAACTTGGAATATGCGCTGGCACGTTTGGTACCACCCACATCAGGAGTAGCGATAACCATATTGCTCAGGTTAAGCTGTTTGATATATTCTATAAAAACACCCGACGCATAAAGGTGATCGACCGGTGTATTGAAAAAGCCCTGGATCTGGTCGGCATGGAGGTCCATCGTGATCAGGCGGTTGATCCCGGCTGCTGCCAGCATATCGGCGATCAGTTTCGCACCGATACTCACGCGCGGTTTATCTTTCCGGTCTTGCCTTGCCCAACCGAAATAAGGAATTACAGCGACGATGGATTTGGCCGAAGCACGTTTAGCCGCATCAATCATTAACAACAGTTCCATCAGGTTTTCGGAACTGGGGAAAGTCGATTGGATAAGGAATACCTGCTTCCCGCGAATTGATTCTTCATAGGAAACAGCGAACTCCCCGTCGGCAAAATGTTCAATGATCATGTTACCCAATGGGCAACCCAGACTGTTACATACCTTTTCTGCAAAGTAGCGTGACTTAGTGCCCGAAAAGATTTTAAATGGTTTCTCCTGCATTATTGATAGTTTTCTGAAAAATAAATATTTGGATCTTGATATAATTTGATAGAATCAAACTGAAAGCCGCAACAAAAGTACAAAAAAGTGGACTCAATTCAACATATATCATGAAAAAGAAATCTTGTAAATCTCTCCCGAATATGGATCAAGTGAAATATGGGGCGGGGAGTCGGGTGAGAATGCCAACTCTTTGCCTTCTGCGTGGAGCAGGGGCTTTAGCGTTCCCTTTCCAGTAGTGGCAATTTCAAAAAATGTGAAGGCATGATGCGGGATATCCACAGTACACTCATGTATCCTGTTATCGAAATTGACCGCTACCAATAGGAGTTCTTTTTTATTACTCCGCAGGAATGCAAAGAGATTGGCGGAATCGAACTCCCTGTTCTCATAATTGGCCGGCATCAGGTCATAAAAAAGACCGTTCGCAAGTGCCGCCTCTTCATTGCATAGGATGATCAGGCGCCGGTAGAATTGCTGTAACTCCTTCTCTTCCCCGGTGAGCTGTGCATCGTCCCACCGGCCGTTGTTATTCCATCGCCGCAGGGTATCTACAGACCAATAATCGAAGATAGTGGTACGTCCGTCCTTCCCGCTAAATCCCTCTTCGTCCATTCCTCTCTCTCCCAATTCCTGACCGGCATAGACCATCACCGGATTTGAATTGACGCAACAGGAGACGATCATGGCAGCCTTACCTTTACTTCCCTCTTTCAGGAAATAATCAGATGCCAACCGTTGTTCATCATGATTCTCCATAAAATTGAGCATACGGTGCTGTATATCTCCCACACTGTTTAGTGCAAAAGTGATGTCGGACGAGGGCCTGTAACCGCAGGAGACATCACGTAACACATCATATAACCCCACTTTATCGTAAAGATAGTCGAAGACGTTATGGGCCAGAAAATCGCGGTATGCCGAAGGGTTATATATCTCTGCCAGGAATATGACCTCCGGGAATTTATCCTTTACCCGGGGGATTGCCCACCTCCAGAATGCTAACGGTACCATCTCGGCCATATCGCACCGGAAGCCGTCGATATTTTTCTCCGCCCAATAGAGGAGTATATCCCCCATCTTTATCCATGTATCGGGAATTGGATCGAAATGTGCCTGTTTCCCGTGTAGGTAGTCTACTCCATAATTGAGTTTCACCGTCTCATACCAGTCGAAATGAGTGGGCCTATGCGAAAAACAGTCGTTACCGGTGGCCTTTGCCGGGATCTCGTTGTATGCCGGACCGGACGATTTTTGAAGTGAGAGTTGTATTTCTAACGCTTGCCCGGGGATATAGTAGAAATTGTTTTGCGGTGAAAATGCCATCGAGGTATCATCGTCCTCCCCGAAGTCTTTTACCCCTTCCGGCTTGTTGATGGAGCGGTAGTTCCTGGCTACATGGTTGGGTACATTGTCGATGATCACTTTCAGTCCGGCAGCATGTGTCCGTCGGACCAAGGCTTCGAATTCCGCCATTCTTTCCGGGACACTTGCAGCCAGGTCGGGATCCACATCATAATAGTCCCTCACCGCATATGGCGATCCCGCCTTGCCTTTGATGATTTCCGGATATTCATGCGGGAGCCCGTATGCCGTGTAATCGGTGGTGGAGGCATGAGCCAATACGCCGATATACCAGATGTGGGTATAACCGTTTGCTTTTATTTTTTGTAAAACGGTATCGGAAATATCATCGAATTTTCCTGTCCCGTTCTCTTCAATGGTGCCATTGAATTTGTTGGTGGAAGAACTGTTGCCGAATAGTCTGGGCAACAACTGGTAAACAAACAGTTTCTGGTTCATTGGATATTGGGGTTTTCGCTAATATCTGTTTCCGGATGTAATATTCCATTGCGTCTCCTGATCCGTTGGAGCTGCTCGCGTACTTTTTTGGTCAGGGCATAGTGCCTGTGGCATTTTCTTACGATCTCCCACGATTTCTCTTCACTCATTTTCACCACAGCATAATGATATCCTGCTTCCATGATCTTTAGCTGGTTCTGCAGGTCGAACATGGAATATTTTTCTATCCCTTTGGTCTCGATGAGTATATCACAATAAGCTTTATCGATGAGGGTGTTGGAGTTTGACATCAGGTTGAATGTGCGTTCCAGCATTCTTCGGATATTGTTTTTTTCCGGAGCCGGCAGGATCAGGGAGACATTCACCCCGATTACGTATTTACATTTCTTACGGATGACCGAGACGGGGAAATTTTTCAGCAATCCCCCATCCACATAGGGTACATCATGGATCATTTGGGGCTGGAATACAATGGGGACGGAACAGGAGGCGACTACCGCATCCACCAGGTCATCGCCATTGGAGAAGACGACGGTGGCAGCCCTCTTCCAGTCGGTAGTCACCACATGGAAAGGTATCTGGAGTTCCTCAAACCTTTTGGCCCTGAGGTTTTTCTTTAAAAATTTATGTAATCCGGTGCTTTTGAAAAAACCGGCTGTGGGTAAGGTGAACTCTACGAACTCACGGAACTCTTTTTTGTGGAAGAGCTCCACAATCTCATCGGGATGGTAGCCGTCGGCATAAAAAACGCCGGCAAGCGATCCGGCACTGGTTCCCGCAATCACATCGGGTTTCAGTCCGCATTTTTCCAATACTTTCAACGCGCCAAGATGGGCGAACCCTTTGGCACCTCCCCCACTTAGGGCGTAACCTAAGAAATGATCATAACTTTTACTGAAGATAGCCATGATATCTGTCTCCTTTCAGATGTTTTGTTACACAAATATGGGACTTTTTTTCGAGTTTTCAATTGCACAAATCAACTATTCCATATCGATCTGTCATTACTACTCTCCCCATTCCATCATCCGCCTGGTCACTCAACCACCCAAGCACTTTCTCACCTAGGCACTTTTTCCCGTAACTCCCGTATGGATTTTCCCAGTAGCGGATGAACGAGATCCGGGGCTATTTCGTATAAAGGGTCAAGCACGAAAGAACGGGTATGAAAACACGGGTGAGGAATGGTCAAATCAGGTGTGTCGATCACGCGGTCGCCGGCTAAGATAAGGTCGATATCTATAGTCCTGTCGGTATACTGCCCGTTTTTACTTTTCCGGGATCTACCTATCTCTTTTTCAATATCCTGAGTGATTTCGAAGAGCCTGTAAATATTTATATCGGTTGCCACTTCGCATGCACAATTGACAAATATATTCTCTGATTGAAAGCCGACGGGGGCTGTCAAATAAAAAGCGGATAGGGAAATTATGCTCCCTATCCGCTCTTCTATTCTATCCAAAGCCTCTTCTATATTTTTCTGCTTGTCACCAAGGTTGGATCCCAATGCCAGATAAACGGTATATTCATTCGTTCCGTTCATGTTATTCAACGCTGGATCAGTCTACAATCAGCATTGCATCCCCGTATGCCCCGAAAGTATATTTCTCTTTGATTGCCTCTTCATAGGCATTCATCACCTTTTCATATCCTCCGAAAGCGCAAGCCATCATCAGTAATGTGGAATAAGGCAGGTGGAAATTGGTGACCAGGCTGTTGGTAAGAGTGAAGTCATAAGGAGGAAAAATGAACTTATTGGTCCATCCATTCCGTGGTTTCAGGTGGCCGTCAGTGCTGACAGTCGTCTCTATCGCACGAAGTACGGATGTGCCGACAGCACAGATATTTTTCTCTGCGTCTTTCGCCCTGTTCACCTTTTCACACAATTCCTCGGTAATAATCATCTGTTCCGACTCCATCTTATGTTTGGTCAGGTCTTCCACATCAATCATGCGATAAGCACCCAATCCATTATGGAGCGTGAGAAAACCAAAATCAATATCCCTTATCTCCATCCTCTTCATCAGCTCGCGGCTGAAGTGCAGGCCGGCAGCAGGAGCAACCACCGCTCCTTCATGCTGGGCGAAAATATTCTGGTATCTTTCCACATCTTCGGGTTCAGCACTCCGCTCCAGATATTCAGGAATAGGTGTTTCGCCGATCGAGAACAACTGGTTTTTGAATTCGTCGTATGGGCCGTCATAGAGAAAGCGCAATGTACGGCCACGCGAGGTGGTGTTGTCGATCACCTCTGCAACCAGCTCTTCATTTTCGCCGAAATACAATTTGTTCCCGATACGTATCTTCCGTGCCGGGTTGACAAGCACATCCCACAAATGCTGTTCGGGATTCAATTCCCTCAATAAAAAGACCTCTATCTTGGCGCCGGTCTTCTCTTTGTTTCCGAATAACCGTGCAGGAAAGACCTTGGTGTTGTTGAAAATAAAGAAATCCCCTTTATTAAAATAATCCAGCACCTCTTTGAAGGTTTTGTGCTCAAGTTGGTCCGATTTCTTGTGGACCACCAGTAACCGGGACTCATCACGATGTGCCGCAGGGTATTTCGCAATAAGCTCTTCCGGCAAATTGAATTTAAATTGAGAAAGCTTCATAAGTTAAAAAATCCTGTATCAATTATATTTTATCTGTTTTCTTGTGTTACTTGAGGAATATTTTCATTAAAAAAATGATCAATATCATCCATATTAAGACAGTTATCCACTGTTATATCCCCTACCCTTGTACGCCGTAAGCCAGTAAGATGAGCACCACTATCCAGCGCTATCCCGATATCCCTGGCCAACGCTCTTATGTAGGTGCCCTTACTGCATACCACACGGATGGTGATATCCGGCATGTTATAAGAAATCAATTCGATATCATCTATAACCAATAATTTGGGTTTTAGTTCAATATCTTTATTTTTTCTGGCTAACTCATATGCCCTTTTTCCATCGACCTTGACTGCGGAAAAAACAGGTGGAACCTGTTCTATGGTACCGGTGAAACGGTGAAGTACATCCTCCACCATTTTTCTGGTGATATGGGTTGTCGGATATTCGGCATCGACTTCCGTTTCAAGATCGAACGAGGGGGTAGTGGCTCCGAGGCGGACATGTGCGATATATTCTTTTGTTTCAGCCTGTAAAGCCTCTATAAGTTTTGTTTTCCTGCCGGTGCAGAGGATCATTACCCCTGTGGCGAGCGGATCAAGCGTACCTGCATGTCCTACCTTCAGTTTCTTTATTCCCAGCCTGCGGCATATCTTGGCACGGACAACCCGGACCACCCGGAAGGAAGTCCAGTGTAACGGTTTATCGATATATAAAATTTCACCTTCGATAAAATCCATATTTTTTATACCATGGTCAGGCTTACCCCTGAGAAAACTAATATAAGCAATATGGTGCCTACGATGATGCGGTACACACCAAATGCCTTAAACCCGTAACGGGTGAGAAAATCGATAAAAAAGCGGATAGCCAGGATTGCCACTATGAATGCTACTACATTACCGATAACAAGCATTAAGATATTATCTTTCAGCATCGCGGTGCTGACGGGATCTTTCAGCAGTTGGTACAACTTATACCCTGCCGCTGCCGCCATAGTGGGAACCGCCAGAAAGAATGAGAACTCTGCAGCATTCCTGCGGCTGAGTTTAGTGGTCATCCCCCCGACGATGGTAGCCATGGAACGCGATACACCGGGAATCATGGCGATACACTGGAAAAAACCTATCGTAAGTGCCCTTTTCCATCCTATTGACTGCCCCTGCGACGGGTTGTTGAACCATTTATCCACAAATAGCATGAAAATACCGCCCAACACGAGCATCACAGCTACCACAGTGACATTTTCAAGTAACGCATCGATCTGGTCACCAAGAAGCAAACCGATGATCCCGGCGGGAACCACGGCGATAAACAGTTTCCAGTAAAAATCGAATTTGTAAATGAATCGGGTGAGGTAAGTCCATCCCTTTTTCGCGGCAGACATGCCGTGCACAGCTTCTTTATCAAAAACCACGATCGGGTTCAGCCGAAAAAAACGTTTCCAGTAGAGAACTACGACCGAAAGGATCGCGCCAAACTGAATGATCACCGTAAATGCTTTCACAAAATCAGTACTCTCCATTCCCAGTAATGCCTGGGTGATGATCATATGCCCGGTGGATGATACAGGAAGAAACTCTGTGAGCCCCTCTACGATGGCAATAATAATTGCTTCTAATATGCTCATTTATAATATATTTTGCAGTATCCGGCAATGATTTTATTTTCCGGATGTGCTGCTTTTTTCTTTCGAAGGATACAGAATGCCCACCACCATCAATACAAAACCGGAAAGGCAAACGACAGGTGCCAGTTTTATACGCCTGGCGCTGAAAATATCGGGTTCAAATCCGCCTTCGAGTGTGGTGGCCGGTCCGGTCATCAGCAGGAAACCTGCAATGATAAGAAGGATGGCGATGCCACAGATGATCAGGTTTGTTTTACTTAATGCAATACTTTTTTGAGACATATTGTGTGATAGTTTTTATACGTAATATAACTGGTCTGATTTCATTTTCACATATCTGTTGACGGCAAAAGTCGTAGCTATTGTGGAGATAATTACTCCCAACAAGATCACGATAGAGAATATGATAATCAATTCCATAGAACTGATAATAGGTTGTATTTCGGCATACTCCCTGCTGAAATAGGTGATGATGCCAAAAATGATAAGGTCTGCGATGATGCCCGCAATGATACCTGTGAAAATGTTATTTATCACGAACGGCCTTCTGATGAAGCGGCCTGTCGCCCCCACCAATTTCATTGTGTTAATGAGAAACCGTTTTGAGTACACACTCAGACGAATGGTATTGCGGATGAGCGTGAAAGAGATCAATAACAGCACGGCGGCAAGGATCAATAAGACAGTCATCACTTTCGAGAGATTGTCGTTGATCAGGTCGATCGCCTCCTGCTGGTAGAGCAGGTCCGTCACATTGCTGTTCTGCCGGATCACTTTATTGATGACCATGATACTGTCACTGTTGGCATATTCCGAATGGAGAAAAATCTCAATACAATCCTGTGCAGGATTATATCCCAGCAGTTCTTCAGGATCTTCTCCCAGATCCTTGATAAGTTGCTCTTTGGCCTCTTCCTTGCTGATAAACCGTGATGATTTAACAAACGGCTGTGCATCCAGATTATTCCTGATCTTCGATATCTCGGCGTCTGACACCTCCGAAGAGAGCATCACGTTAAAACTCATGTTTTCTTTCACAAATCGTGACAATCCATTCCCCATGAAAAGGATCAGTATGGTGATTCCCAGCAGCACCAAAACCAGTGATATACTGATTGTGGATGTGATCTTAGCATTTAAGAATCGAACTGTAGATACCTTTTTTTTGCCTGTCATACGAGTTACAGATAGTGAGTGTGAAAACACAGAAAAAGCACTTTTTCCAAATAAACTGCAAAGTAATAAAAATTATCGCAGAAAAAGTAATGAATGTGAAAGATTAAGGTCTTTTCACTATGTGGGTTTTCTGGCGGCACTCGGCACAGTGCAGGTAAACTTGCCCTGCATCCGCACCCAAATAAAATTTATTGCCGTGTCTTTTCTAATTGTTTGCTTCTGATGATGGAAGCTGCAACCGATACCACAATCAATGTCATTATGATCAGCAATGAAGCAGTGGTAGGAATATGAAAGTCCACTCCCTGTGTGTGGGCGTAATGATTGAGCATCATCTTGGCCCCTATGAAAAGAAGGATGGCACTCAGCGCATACTTCAAATAGTAGAAATAATCCATCACACCTCTTAGTGCAAAATAGAGCGAGCGAAGTCCGAGGATCGCAAAAATGTTGGATGTATAGACGATGAACATATCGGTGGAAACAGCCAGTACGGCAGGAATAGAGTCAATTGCAAATACCAGGTCGGTTACCTCTATCACCACCAACGCCAGGAAAAAAGGTGTGGCTACCACCCTGTTATCTACCTTCCTGAAGAATTTCGGTACCGAAAGGTCGTTCGTCATGGGAATGATTTTACGGGTAAGCTTTACGTACCAGCTATTGTTCAAGTCTTTTTCTTCTTCTTTCTCTTCCTCCCTTTTTTTACGGATAAAGTCCGCTACCATTTTTATTCCGGTAATCACCAGGAAGCCTCCGAACACATACATGATCCATGCAAAACGTTCCAACAGCGCAATTCCCGCAAAAATAAAGATAGCCCTGAAGATCAAAGCACCCAGAATGCCCCAGAAGAGTACATCATGCTGATATTTGGGGGCAATCTTGAATGAAGTGAAAATGAGTATAAAGACAAAAAGATTGTCCACACTCAATGATTTTTCAATCAGATAGGCCGTGAAAAATTCGAGGGCCGGTTCTTTACCGAAGACAAAATAAATCCCCGCATTAAAAATAAGTGCGAGGGAAATCCAAAAAAAACTCAGCCATAATGCTTTCTTCACGTTGACCACTTCACCTTTTTTGTGAAAGGCAAACATGTCGAGCAATAATAATGCGATAATGAGGATGATGAATCCTATCCAAAACGCGGAATTTACTTCCATTTGTGAGAATGTATAAAATTGATACAACCTAAGAAATTTACCTCATTACAACATTTTACGGGTCAAAAAGTTTATATTCCACTCTTCATTCTTCACTTGGCCCTAACCCCATTTCCGCAGCCTTTTTTAGCATAAACTGAAAAGCGGCCTCCCTCTCGTTAGGTATTTCCCCCTCCAATATCGCTTCCTTGATGGCTGATTTAAGGAGCCCTATCTCCCGGCATTGCGGGAGACCGAAGATCTCCATGATTTCATTTCCATCCACCGGAGGCTGGAAATTGCGTACCCGGTCTTTCTCCTCTATCTCTTCCAGTTTTCTCCGCACGACCTTGAAGTTGTTGAGAAACCGGCGTACCTTTTCCGGATTCTTCGATGTGATATCGGCCTCGCAAAGCGTCATCAGGTCGTCGATATCATCCCCGGCGTCAAACAACAGGCGCCGTACCGCCGAGTCTGTCACCTCCTCTTCCACCAGTTGCATGGGACGCATATGGAGTGAAACCATTTTCTGCACATACTTCATCTTTTCATTCTGGGGCAACTTCATTCTCCGGAAGATCTTAGGCACCATCTTTTCACCTATATAATTATGGTTATGGAATGTCCACCCGAGCCGTGGATCCCACCTTTTTGTGGCAGGCTTGGCGATGTCGTGGAGAAGCGCTGACCAGCGCAGCCAAAGGTTATCTGTCTGCCGTGCAATATTGTCCAATACAGTAAGGGTATGGTAAAAATTGTCCTTGTGCCCTACCCCGTCTTTGGTTTCGGCTCCCTTCAGCGCTGTCAGCTCAGGGAAAATGATATCGAGGAGGCCGGCCTTTTCCAATAGGATGAATCCCACGGAGGGTTTGGGCGAGAGAATGATTTTGTTGAGTTCATCGATCACCCGTTCCATCGAGAGGATAGATATACGCTCTTTATTGCGGCCGATAGCATCAAATGTGTCGGGATGGATATCGAACCCTAGTTGGCTGGCAAACCGGATGGCACGCATCATCCGCAGGGGATCGTCGCTGAAAGTGATGTCCGGATCGAGAGGCGTGCGTATAACCAAATCTTCCAGGTCCTGCATCCCGTTAAAAGGATCCAGCAGTTCTCCGTATCGGTTCCCGTTCAGGCAGAAAGCCATGGCATTGATGGTGAAATCACGCCTCCGCTGGTCATCTTCCAATGTGCCGTCCTCCACGATAGGTTTACGCGAATCCAGACGGTAAGATTCTTTCCTGGCACCTACGAACTCAATTTCGTACTCTTTGTACTTTATCTGTGCTGTACCAAAGTTTTTGAAAACGGAAATCCGGCTTTTCTTGCCCAGTTTTTCAGATACTGCTTTTGCCAACTCGATCCCCTGGCCGACAGCCACCACGTCGATATCTTTCGACGGGCGGTATAGAAAGAAATCACGTACATAACCACCGATCAGGTAACATGCCACTCCCATTTCATCGGCTGTTTCTGAAATCAATTTGAAAATCTTTTTGTTTAGGTGCGCCTGTATTTCTTCCTGCAATATCTCCATAAATATTTTTTTTATATGTCTGGTTTTTCGTAACTTGCCGCCTGTCCCTGCCGTTAAAGCAAAGGGTTCCCTTTACGGACTGTGGGATAGCTGTCCTGCCGAAGTAATTACATTACAGCGTATTATCTGTTACGAATTGCAAAATTACAATAATTGTGCTTTATAACAGCTTTTGATGAGGAATATATTTGTAATTTTGCAGAGATAAACAAGGCCGGAGGACGATCCTCCGTGTTCATAAAATGCTATTATTGAGATGCGTTTTTCTTTTCAGACCACTGTACTGTCCCTTTCTGTACTTCTCCTTTTTTCCTGTTCGGAAAAAAACAGAGGAGCTAAAGAATATCTTTCCCAGGCGGGAAAAGCATATCAGGAAGGTAATTATCCGCTGGCCAAGTTGAAGATTGACAGCATTAAAATTCTTTTTCCTAAATCTTTTGATGAAATCAACGCCGGGTTCGCGCTTATGCAGGAGATACGCATGGCGGAAAACAGGCGGAATATTGTCTATTGCGACTCGATGCTTGGTGAAAAATACACCGAGCTCAATGACAAGCTCAGCCTTTTCGATTATGTACGCGATGAGCGGTACCAGGAGTTTGGAGAGTATTACCCCAAAGCATACCCCTATCACTCTTCCCTGAGTCGAAATGGACTCCGCTCGGGTGTGCGGGAAAAAGGAATACTCTTTATCGAAAGTATCCTTTCTGGAAGCCATATCAAGCATAACAAAATCAAAGTAACTACCGACGACGGTAATTTTGCAGAGACCCTCCCCGTCACTTCCGACGGATTGAATTACCGTTTCAATACCCTGGACAAAGCTTATGAGATTGTCCGCTATAGTGGGGACAGTGAAAACGGAGTCGCCGGATTCATCTATACCTTCCGCGATCGACCACTCACCGTTCAATTTATTGGTAACCGTACCATCACAGTCAAAATGACCGACGCCGCTAAAAAAGGTGTACGCGACTCGTTCGAACTCTCCTCCTTGCTGCTGGATATAGAACAGTTGAAACTGGAAAAAGAGAAAAGCGAAGCATTGATCAGATATCTGGAAAGCAGACAACAATAACTCAGAAAACGATCCGCAACTTTTACAAAACAGAAGACTTGGAAAAATAAAATCGCTCTGTAATTTTTAGAATGGAAAACTTTACTCCAATTTTAAATTGGAAAATTTTCCATTTTGATAAACTTTATCGATATTCCATAGAAAAATATATTCCGTTTTAAATGTCTATCCCGTTTTTTTATTCGATATTTGTTGGAAATTTTGGTGTTCCGATCATGAGTCCTCGTGACCGGGATGAAAAGGGAATCAGGTGCAAATCCTGAACAGAACCCGCTGCTGTAAACTCATTCAAGCGTTTCTGCAATTCTTTTTGCCACTTTTATTATATGTAAAGGGAAGGCTGCCGGAAACAGAGTAAGTCAGAAGACCTGCCAAAAGAAGAAATACATTTTCTTTCGGGTTTATAAAGAAAATATGCAATAAAGCTAAACTATTTTTTTATTCAAGTGTGGAATAAGAAAACTTATCCACTATCCATGTGGCTTAAAAAATAGTTCAGAAATAAAAAAATCAATCCGATATTTATTTATCCCATGCATGACAGGGTGTGTTATGCATATATCGACTATTTAATAACCTGTAAAATTGCATCAAAATGAGAAAGATCGTCAAATTTGAAAAAGAAGATTGCAATCCGTGCCTGATGGTGTCGAGATTCCTTGAAGATAAAAACATTGCTTTTGAAACTGTCAACCCGTTTAACAGTCCGGAATTGGCAATGAAACATAAAATACGTTCTGTTCCCACTACTATCCTGGTCGACGGGAGCGAGGAATTAGTACGCATTGTGGGTTATGATCCGGAGAAGTTGAATACAATGGTAGCACAACTATGACAATCTATTATGATAGCAGAACGGGCAATGTGGAACGTTTCGTGCGTAAGGTATCAGCAAGAACCGGATGGCAATGCCTGAAAATATCTGAAGATTTGATCATTTCAAGCCCCGGCCACCTTATTACCTATACTACTAAGATAGGCCAGGTGCCCTACTCTACTGAGCAATTCATGCAGGTAAACTCGCCGTTTATCTTAACCATCTCGTCAAGCGGGAATATGAACTGGGGTGCGAACTTTGCCGTGACAGCCGACAAGATTGCGACGAGATACGGGATACCGCTCTTGCTGAAATTCGAACTGTCGGGGTTGGAACGGGATGTAAATGCCTTTATAGAGAGAGTCAACTCCTTTTATCATTTTTAATTCTTCACTCTTAATTTTTAATTTATCAAAGGTCTTGGTTCTTGAATCTTGATTCTTGGCTCTAAATTTTAATCAAATGAAAGTAAAAAACTGGATATTACTTAACAACCAGGTAATGGTGAAAAAGGATGATGAGTTTCAGTTCGGGAAGGACAAAGAGGCGGTACGCTCCTATTTTCTCGAATATGTCAATAAAAACACCGTATTTTTCTATACGCTGAAAGAAAAAATAGATTATCTGATCGAAAACAACTATTACGAGAATTTGCTGGAATGGTATTCCTTCGAAGAGATCAAAGAGGTGTACAACCTGATGTACGAGAAGAAATTCCGTTTCCCGTCTTATATCAGCGCGTTCAAGTTCTTCCAGAATTATGCCCTGCGGGACGATAGCGGGGAGAAATTCCTGGAACGGTATGAGGACCGGTTGGCGTGTGCTGCGCTTTATCTCGGCCGTGGCGATATAAACAAGGCAATGGAATATGCCGAATTGTTTATCAACCAGGAATACCAACCCGCCACACCGACCTTCCTGAATGCCGGCAAGAAACGCTCCGGAGAGTTGGTGTCATGCTTCCTCGACGAGATCGGCGACAGCCTAAACGGGATCGGTTACGGGATCAATTCTTCCATGAAACTTTCGTCTATCGGCGGGGGCGTTTCGCTCAACCTCTCCAAGCTACGCGGACGTTCGGAAGCGATAAAAGGAGTGGAAGGCCGTGCCAGCGGCGTATTGCCGGTGATGAAGCTTTTAGAGGATGTATTCTCCTATGCCAATCAACTGGGACAACGGCCGGGCGCCGGGGCGGTTTACCTGAACGTGTTCCACTCCGATATCGAGGAATTCCTCGATTGTAAAAAGATCAATGTGGACGAAAAAGTCCGTATCAAATCCCTTTCCATCGGAGTGGTGATCCCCGACAAGTTCATGGAGCTTGCCGAAAAGGATGAACCGTTCTATGTGTTCTATCCGCACACCGTGTTTCAGGCGTACGGGCAGTACCTCGACGATATGGATATCAATGCAATGTATACCGAACTGGTCGATAACCCCAAAGTAAGGAAGAAAAGGCTCAATGCCCGCATGTTGTTGGTAAAGATCGCCCAGACACAGAAAGAAAGCGGTTATCCCTATTTCTTCTTTAAGGATAATGCCAACCGGGAACACGCGTTGAAAGATATCGGTGAAGTAAAATTCTCCAACCTCTGCACAGAAATCATGCAATTGTCGGAAGTATCGGAGATCAACGATTATTACGAGGAGGATGTGATCCGCCGTGGTATCTCCTGTAATCTGGGCTCGCTGAATATCGTGACCGTGATGGATAACAAACGGATCAAGGAAGCGGTGAAGACCGCGATCAGCTCCCTGACGGTCGTTTCGGATATTTCGAATATCGATATTGTCCCCTCCATCAAAAAAGCCAATGAGGAACTGCACAGCGTGGGGTTGGGAGCGATGAACCTTCACGGATTGTTTGCCAAAAATTTTATTGCGTACGAAAGTACCGAGGCGCTCGACTTCTGCAATGTGTTTTTCATGATGATGAATTTCTACTCTCTGGAGCGTTCCATGGAAATCGCCTGCGAAAGAGGGATTGTATTTAAGGATTTCGACAAATCGGAATATGCCAAAGGAACCTATTTCGACAAATATACCGAACGGGATTATCTGCCAAAAACCGACAAGGTAAAAGAGTTATTCGAAGGGATCGATATTCCGGGGATCGAAGAGTGGAAGAATCTGAAAGAACAGGTAATGCAACACGGGCTGTATCATGCCTACCGGCTGGCGATAGCACCCAACCAGTCGACTTCGTATATCATGAGCTCCACCGCTTCGGTAATGCCCGTGGTGGATACGATAGAGGTGCGCGAATATGGCGACAGTACTTCGTTCTATCCGATGCCCTATCTCACCAACGACAATTATTTCTTTTACAAATCGGCATACGATATGGATCAGATGAAAGTGATAAGATTGATCTCTGTGATCCAGCGCCATGTGGATCAGGGTATATCGACCATACTGCATACCAAAAGCAGCCATACGACCCGCGATCTGGCGCGGTACTATATCTACGCCCATAAGTCCGGACTGAAATCATTGTATTATACCCGGACAAGGAAAACGACAGTCGAAGACTGTATCTCCTGCTCGGTGTAATTGATTTTTGCAAAGAGGTATGACTACAACTAAATCATCGACTGACGATATTTTGTGACCCATTACAGCTCGTGCTACGCTAAAAGAGTAGAACTCGCTTCGCTCAAACAGCTACTCTTTTAACGCTACTCACGAGCAATGGGTCCCCACAAAATATCTAAAAGGTCTCCGCTTTAGTCTCAGTCATATTCCAAAGACACACGCGAAAATAAAAACAACAATATTATAAAAAACAAACATGAACCAACGGCCAGCATTAGCAAAACCCTTTTGCTTCCTATTACAGGACTGAATAGTCTTGTGTCTTGGCTCTTGATTCTTGGCTCTAATATTAATCATAATGAAACAATTTAAAGCCGTCAACTGGAATACTCCCGAGAACGACTATGTGGAGATGTTCTGGGAACAAAACCTGAAACAGTTCTGGATCGATACCGAATATATCCCCTCTAAAGATATCGACTCGTGGAAATCGCTTTCACCCGAACTGCGTGAAGCATATAAGAAAGCGTTGGGCGGATTGACCCTGCTCGATACCCTGCAGAGCCATACCGGTATGCCTAAGGTGATCGACAATATCGAGGGGTTGCAAAACAAATCGGTACTTTCCTATATGTGTATGATGGAAGCCATACATGCCAAATCCTATTCCACTATTTTTACGACAGTGGCTTCCACCACCGAAATCGATGCTATCTTTGAATGGGCATCCACCAATGAACAACTCCAGTTCAAAGCCAAAACGATTGATAGCTATTACCGGAAACTCGACAAAGAGCATGTCTCCAAAGAAGAGGTATATATGGCCTTGGTAGCTTCTGTTTTTCTTGAAACATTCCTGTTCTATAGTGGTTTCTTCCTGCCTCTGTGGTTGGCAGGACAAGGACAAATGGTAGCCAGTTGCGATATCATAAAGAAGATCATCGCCGACGAATCCATTCACGGCGTATTTGTCGGTCTGCTGGCACAGGAGATATTCAACACTTTCAACGAAAAGAAACAGGAAAAACTCAAAACCGATTTATTCGCCCTGATGGACCTGCTTTACGAGAATGAAATGAAATATACCGATCATGTGTATAGTGATATCGGTCTGGGAGCCGAAGTAAAGGAATATATACGGTATAACGGTAACAAGGCTTTGATGAACCTCGGCTTCGAACCGCGTTACGAGATCAATGAGGTAAATCCGATTGTGCTGAATGGATTGAATGTGGAAACGACACAACACGATTTCTTTTCCAAAAAATCGACCAATTACGAAAAAACCCTCGAAGTAGTGTATCTTCACGACGGTGATTTCGACATGAAAAAAGAATTGGAGATGGAGATTTGAAGATTTTTCATTCTGTTTTGTTTTCAATTGGAATTGTGCTCATTGAGAACAAATATTACAAAAGATTTGTTTGAATTATACTCCTTTTGAAATGAGTGTAAGAATCAAGAGTCGGGAATTTGATTGATGTGATGATTTACTGATTAACGATCCCGACAAGTCGGGATAACTTGTCCCGATCCTTCGGGAACTTGTCCCGATCCTTCGGGAACTTGTCCCGATTTATCGGGAAGTAGTGATGATTGGAAATTCAATTAGCACATTAGTTTAGTCTTGTGTCTTGATTCTTGGCTCTTGTGTCTAAATTTTTTAATCATATGAAAGATTGAAATAGGTATATAAAGTGTAATTCCATTTTTTAACGATGATACAAAAAATTCTAATTGCAAATCGGGGCGAAATTGCTGTGCGTGTGATGCGCACATGTAAAGAGATGGGTATCCGTACGGTGGCCGTCTATTCCGAGGCCGACCGTACCTCAAGGCACGTCTCTTATGCCGATGAAGCGGTATGTATCGGTCTGGCCTCTTCGCAGGAGAGCTATCTGAATGCCGATAAAATCATCAAAGCCGCAAAACAGTTTAAAGCGGACGCTATTCATCCGGGATACGGATTTCTGAGTGAAAATGCCGGTTTTGCACGTCGCTGCAAGGAAGAGGGTATTATTTTCATTGGCCCGTCGGCAGAAAGTATCGAAGCCATGGGCGATAAGATATCGGCTCGCCGGCAGATGATAAAAGCCAAGGTGCCTGTGGTACCCGGCACATCGGAAGACCTGAAGCCGAGGGATCTGTTCCGTGTCTGCCGCAGGATAGGACTTCCCGTCATTATTAAAGCAACGGCCGGAGGCGGCGGTAAAGGTATGCGTCTGGTCTATGAAGAAAAACAATTGTACGAGGCCTACGAAGCCGCAAAGTCGGAAGCAAGGGCCTCATTCGGGAACGATTCGGTATATATCGAAAAATATATCGAATCGCCTCACCATATCGAAATACAGTTTCTGGGTGATGCCCACGGGAATGTGATACACCTGTTCGATCGCGAATGCTCGGTGCAGCGGCGTCACCAGAAGATCGTGGAGGAAAGCCCTTCCCCTTTTATCGATGACAAGACCCGTCTTGCGATGGGTGCCATCGCCGTCAAGGCAGCCAAATCTATCGGCTATGTCGGGGCCGGTACAATAGAATTTCTGGTGGATGGCGATATGAACTTCTATTTCCTGGAGATGAATACCCGCCTCCAGGTGGAACATCCTATTACTGAAGAGGTACTGGGTGTCGACCTGGTAAAAGAACAGATACATATTGCCAACGGAAAAAAACTACGTTTACGCCAGAAGCATTTACATCAGCGTGGTCATGCCATTGAATGCCGTATATGCGCTGAAGATCCTGAAAATAACTTCGCACCGTCGCCCGGTATTATCCGACATATTCAAACACCCGAAGGCATAGGTGTGCGGGTGGACAGTTTTATTTACGATGGATACGAAATCCCGGTCTATTACGACTCGATGCTGGGTAAACTGATTGTGTGGGCAACCAGCCGCATCTATGCGCTGGAACGGATGCGCCGTGTGTTATACGAATATAAGATCACGGGGGTAAAGACCAATATCGATTACCTTCGCCGCATTATGGACACGCGTGATTTCGTAAAAGGAAATTATACCACCCATTTTATCGAAGACAACAGCAAGAAGCTGCAGGAAAGTGCCGGAAATAACAACGAAATAGAAGACATGGCCATCATCGCTGCCTATATAGACCATATAGTGAACAGCAATGACGCACCTTCATCATCGCCTGCCGATAATCTTCCCATAAGCCGCTGGCGCGCATTCGGTAAACAAAAAGGAGTTTTGAGGATATAATTCCCCGCCAATGTAAAAAACAACCATGTGGGTTAAAACTGATTTGAAAACAGAATGCTTTAATGATGGAATTTGAAATTTGGAATCTGAAATATTGAATATTGAATGAAAGCTAAAATAGGCAACAGGACATGTGAGGTGGAACTGATATCCAAAGATGGAAACAGAGTCGAAATCTCAGTGGACGGAAAAATATATGATATCGATGTGGTAATGTCGGAGAACGGATTCTGTTCCATTCTTCACGAAGGACGTTCCTACAACGCCGAATCGGTACGCCATTCGGAAGGGAAATATACCATCACCACCAATTTTCGTTACTTTGACATCGAACTGTCGAATCCGCAGAAAAAATATATCAGAGGACGTCAATCCACTCCGGAAGAAGCACAGGAAACCATTACCTCCCCTATGCCGGGTAAAATCATAAAAATAATGGTTTCCGAAGGTATGGAAGTAAAACAGGGCGATCCCCTCATTGTGGTGGAAGCCATGAAGATGCAGAGCACTTATACGGCGGCCCAGAATGCTATTGTGGATAAGATCCACGTAGAGGAAGGCGATTCCGTAGCCCGCGATCAGTTACTCATATCTTTTAAGACCAATTAAAAGCAATTAAAAATCACAGCAATGACACTACAGGAAATATATCAGGCTTTTGAAGAAAAAAACAGAGCTGCTGAAGCCGGCGGTGGAGAGAAAGCAATCGGGAAACAAAAGCAAGCCGGAAAACAGACCGCACGCGAGCGCATCGATATGTTATTGGACGATAACACGTTTGTCGAAATCGATAAATTCATACTTCACGAATGTAACCACTATGGCATGCAGAACAGCCGTATTCCCGGCGACGGCGTAGTGGCCGGTTACGGAAAGATAGACGGCCGGCTGGTGTATGTCTATGCTTACGATTTCACGGTGTACGGCGGTTCCCTGAGCCGCACCAACGCCAATAAGATTGTAAAGGTACAGAAACTCGCTATGAAAAACGGGGCGCCGATTATTGCCCTGAACGATTCGGGCGGTGCGCGCATCCAGGAAGGAGTGATGGCCCTCAGCGGCTATTCCGATATTTTTTACCAGAATATCAAAGCTTCAGGGGTTGTACCCCAGATTTCCGCTATCCTGGGCCCTTGCGCTGGCGGCGCCTGCTATTCCCCGGCGCTTACCGACTTCATCTTTATGGTGAAAGAGAAAAGCTATATGTTTGTGACCGGCCCTGATGTGGTGAAAACAGTCACGCATGAAGAACTGACCAAGGAAGAGCTGGGCGGGGCAACTACCCACGCATCCAAGAGCGGAGTGGCTCATTTTGTGGGCGAGGACGAGGAAGAAACGCTTATGATGATCCGTGAATTGCTGAGTTTTCTTCCTTCCAACAATATGGAAGATCCTCCGATAGTGCCTACAAACGACAGTATCTATCGAGAATCACCCAAATTGCAGACGCTGATTCCCGACGATCCCAATATTCCTTATGATATGAAGAAACTCATTGAAGAGGTGGTGGACGAACATTACTTCTTCGAGATCATGTCGCAATTCGCACAAAATATCGTGATAGGATTCGCCCGCATGGGGGGCCGCACAGTAGGGATTGTGGCTAATCAACCGGCTTATCTGGCCGGCGTACTGGATATCGACGCATCGGACAAAGCAGCACGATTCATCCGTTTCTGCGACTGTTTCGACATCCCTATCATTACTTTCGAGGATGTGCCGGGTTTTCTTCCCGGGCGTGACCAGGAGCATAACGGTATTATCCGTCACGGAGCCAAGATCGTGTTTGCCTATGTGGAAGCGACCGTCCCGAAGATCACCCTTATAACGCGTAAAGCATATGGGGGCGCGTATGTTGTCATGGCGTCCAAAGAGTCGGGTGCGGACGTGAATTTAGCCTATCCGAATGCCGAGATTGCGGTAATGGGAGCAGCAGGCGCGGTGAATATCCTGTATCGTTCATCCGACGAGACGGAACGGCAAAAAGCGCTGAGCGAATACGGTGAACTGTTTGCCAATCCTTACCGGGCTGCGGAAAAAGGATATATCGATGAGATCATCCTGCCGAAAGATACCCGGTTCAAATTGATCCAGGCGCTGGAAATGACGGCCAATAAGACGGAGACCAACCCGCCCAAAAAGCACGGGAACATTCCGCTGTAAGGTGGAAAACATGACTAATTCAAGCTATAGATTAAGACCACCTACACCAGTATTTTAACAACATTCTTGTGTCATTTTTACAAATTTATTGAATAAATCCCAAAAGAATAACCTATCTTTGCCCTGAATTTTGGTGTTATTCATTTCAAACGGCTCCGAAATGAATGATGAAAAGGGAATCAGGTGCAAATCCTGAACAGACCCGCTGCTGTAAGCTCTGCATAAAACCTTTGCGCAATACTCACATCCACTGGCCTGACCTCTTCCCTGTGAGAGGGTTGATGAAAGGCCGGGAAGGAAGCGCAAAAGGAGGAGTAAGTCAGAAGACCTGCCAGATGTGTACACTTTTTGATCTCTTTCGGGTAAAAAGAGAGTCGAAAACAGAGGTTTATACACCTTTTTTAACTGCTCTATCTGTATAAGCTTACCGCCGCAATGGCAAACGTTTTCCCGTATCGAAAAGTGTAATGGTATTGACATCTCTGTTCACACACTAAAAAATAAATTCGTATGGGAAACCAAACAATTCAGATCCTGAAACGGGACGGTAAACGTGTCCCCTTCTCCATTAAAAAGATAGAAAATGCCGTTGCAAAAGCATTTCTTTCGGTAGGCACATTCGCTACCGAAGATGATTTCATCGCTATCCTCTCGCGCCTTCACATCTCCGACGGGATGACCGTGGAAGAGATACAGAACCAGGTGGAAACAGCGCTGATGGCGGAAAAATATTTTGCTGTCGCGAAATCCTATATGCTTTACCGCCAAAAGCATACCGAAACGCGTGAGATCCGGGACAACCTGAACTTCCTGATGAATTATTGCGATGCGCAAAATGCTGCCACGGGAAGTAAATTCGACTCCAATGCCAATGTGGAGAAGAAAAACATCGCCACGCTTATCGGCGAACTACCCAAAAAGAGCTTTATCGACCTGAACCGGAAGATGATCACCGACCGGCTGAAGGAGATGTACGGGAAGGAACTGGCGGACAAATACATCGGCATGCTGAACGAGCATTTTATCTATAAAAACGATGAAACCAGCCTGGCCAACTACTGCGCCAGCATCACCATGTACCCCTGGCTACTGAACGGTACCCTTGCCATCGGCGGGAACTCTACACCGCCGACCAACCTGAAATCGTTTTGCGGCGGATTCATCAATATGGTATTCATGGTGTCGAGCATGCTGAGCGGTGCCTGCGCTACACCTGAGTTTCTGATGTACCTGGACTATTTCATCCGCAAAGAGTATGGCGACGACTATTTTACACGCCACAGGGATGTGGTCGACCTCTCTAAGCGCCAACGCTCCCTCGACAAGGTGATCACCGACTGCTTCGAGCAAATCGTCTACTCCATCAACCAGCCCACCGGAGCGCGTAATTTCCAGGCTGTCTTCTGGAATATCTCCTACTACGACAAATACTACTTCGAAAACCTGTTCGGCGAATTTCAGTTTCCCGACGGGTCACGTCCGGTATGGGAATCGCTCAGCTGGCTGCAGAAACGTTTTATGCGGTGGTTCAACAAAGAGCGCACCAAGACCGTACTCACCTTCCCAGTGGAAACCATGGCGTTGCTCTCGAAAGAGGATGATGTGATGGATACCGAATATGCCGATTTCACGGCTGAAATGTATGCCGAAGGGCACTCGTTCTTCACCTACATGAGCGACAATGCCGACTCGCTGTCGAGTTGCTGCCGCCTGCGCAATGAAATTCAGGACAACGGGTTCAGCTACACATTGGGAGCCGGAGGAGTCTCCACCGGTTCGAAAAGCGTGCTTACCATCAACCTGAACCGCTGCATCCAGTTCGCGAAACGTACCGGACAATCCTACACGGCATTTCTGGAAGAGGTGGTCGATTTAACACACAAGGTACAGACCGCTTATAATGAAAACCTGAAAATGTTCCAGCAGAAAGGGATGCTGCCCCTGTTCGATGCGGGATTTATCAATATCAGCCGACAGTACCTGACCATCGGCGTGAACGGGTTGGTAGAAGCTGCCGAGTCACTGGGCATCGAAATCAACCATAATCCCCGCTACATGGCATTTGTACAGGAAATATTGGGGATCATCGAAAGGTACAATAAAAAATACCGGTCGAAAGAGCTGATGTTCAACTGCGAAATGATCCCTGCCGAAAATGTGGGTGTAAAGCATGCCAAATGGGACAGGGAGGATGGATACTCAGTACCCCGTGATTGTTACAACAGCTATTTCTACCGCGTGGAAGACTCATCCCTGAATGTCATCGATAAGTTCCGCCTGCATGGACGCGATTATATCGAGCACCTGACAGGCGGATCTGCGCTCCATATGAACCTAGAAGAACATCTCTCAAAAGCGCAATACCGCCAGCTGCTGCGGGTAGCAGCCGCAGAAGGGTGCAATTACTTCACCTTTAATATTCCGAATACGGTATGCAATGATTGCGGAAAGATCGATAAACGCTATCTGAAGCAGTGCCCCGTATGCGCTTCCAGGAACCTGGATTATCTTACACGTATCATCGGTTATATGAAACGGGTAAGCAATTTCTCTGTTCCGCGGCAGGCGGAAGCATCCAAAAGGTTTTACGGGAAGCTGGAATCGGAGAAAGAGACGGTGGGATATTAAATAAACGTGATGTATTAAAATAAATGCGATATATTAAAAGAAACGGATCAGGATAAGATTCGCTGGAAATAAGCTGTTTGTATGTTGAAATATGTCGATTATGATATTGTCTTTCAGGAAATCCCCGATGAAGTAACGTTGGCGGTCAACCTGTCGAATTGCCCCTATCGTTGTAAGGGATGTCACAGTCCGCACCTGCAGCAGGATATCGGGAAAGAGCTGGATGAATCTGCGCTGACCGGCTTATTGCAATCGTACGAAAAGGCGATTACCTGTATATGCTTTATGGGAGGTGATGCCGATACCGGAGAATTGTACCGGTTGGCGGATTTCGTCCGGAAAAGCCGGGGAGGAAAGGTCAAAACGGCATGGTATTCGGGAAACGACAGGCTGCCGGCGAATTCGAAGGATCATTTTGATTTCGTGAAGACCGGCCCTTATATCGAAATGCTCGGAGGATTGAATAAGAGGACTACCAACCAGCGCCTCTACCGGATCGAGGATGATAATATGACGGATATTACTCATCGGATGCATTCAGCCGCTCATGGTACAGCACAATAGTACCTGCATGGAATAAACATGCAGGTACTTAATCCAGCTTCAGCACTGCCAGGAACGCTTTCTGCGGAACCTCCACATTACCGACCTGTTTCATCCGTTTTTTCCCTTCTTTCTGCTTTTCGAGCAGCTTGCGTTTACGTGAGATATCACCACCGTAACATTTTGCGGTCACATCCTTCCGGACGGCCTTCACCGTCTCACGGGCAACGATTTTAGCGCCGATGGCCGCCTGAATAGCGATATCGAACTGCTGGCGCGGGATCAACTCTTTCAGTTTCTCGCACATGCGCCGACCGAAACTCTGTGCATTGTCTATATGGGTAAGCGTCGAGAGTGCATCCACCTGTTCGCCGTTTAGCAGGATATCCAGCTTTACCAGCTTCGACGGGCGGTAATCATGAATATGGTAATCGAAAGAGGCATATCCTTTCGATATACTTTTCAGCTTGTCGTAGAAGTCGATCACAATCTCACCCAGCGGCAGATCGTAAATGATCTCTACCCTGTCGCCCGAAACATACTCCTGTTTGATCAGGATGCCCCTCTTACCGAGGCAAAGGGTCATGATAGGGCCGATATAGGCGGTGTTGGTGATGACCGAAGCACGGATAAAAGGCTCCTCGATGCTTTCGATAAGCGTGACATCAGGCAGGCCGCCGGGGTTATGTACCTCCTTCATATTTCCCTTCTTGTCGTATACCTTGTAGGAAACGTTGGGTACCGTGGTAATTACATCCATATTGAATTCCCGTTCCAACCGCTCCTGGACGATTTCCATATGGAGCAATCCGAGAAAGCCGCACCGGAAGCCGAAGCCTAACGCCACGGACGATTCGGGCTGGAAAGTGAGCGACGCATCGTTGAGTTGCAGCTTTTCGAGGGATGAACGAAGGTTCTCAAAATCCTCGCTGTCAATGGGGTATACGCCGGCAAAAACCATCGGCTTCACCTCTTCAAACCCTTCGATGGCCTTGGAGGCAGGCCGTTTCACATGGGTGATGGTATCTCCTACCTTCACCTCTTTCGAGGTTTTGATGCCGGAGATAATATAACCCACATCGCCACAGCCTACCTCTTCTTTCGGCACCATATTCAAGCGCAGGATACCCACCTCGTCGGCATCGTACTCTTTGCCGGTATTGATGAATTTCACCATATCGCCTTTCCGCAGGCTGCCATTCACAATCTTATAGTAAGCAATGATACCACGGAAGGGGTTAAACACCGAGTCGAAGATCAGTGCCTGCAATGGTGCATCCGGATCCCCCTGGGGGGCGGGCACCCGCTCAATGATGGCATGGAGTATCTCTTCGATGCCGATGCCTGTCTTTCCGCTTGCACGGATGATATCTGTACGGGGAACACCCAGCAGTTGCACGATCTGGTCTTCCACTTCATCAGGCATGGCGCTGTCGAGGTCGATCTTGTTAAGGATAGGGATGATCTCCAGATCATGCTCGATAGCCATATAGACGTTTGAGATGGTCTGTGCCTGGATACCCTGGGCAGCATCGACCACCAGCAGTGCGCCTTCGCAGGCGGCAATGGAACGCGACACCTCGTATGAGAAATCCACGTGCCCCGGCGTGTCGATCAGGTTGAAGGTATATTTCTCACCCTCATATTTATAATCCATCTGTATCGCGTGGCTTTTGATCGTGATGCCCCGTTCCCTCTCCAGGTCCATATTGTCGAGCACCTGCGCCTGCAGGTCCTTTCCTTCTACGGTCTTGGTGAACTCCAGCAGACGGTCGGCCAGCGTACTCTTGCCGTGGTCTATGTGTGCAATGATACAAAAATTGCGAATATTCTTCATAATTAAAAGTCTGCATTATTCGGCGTCCTCGGGAAGGGGATCACGTCACGGATATTGCCCATACCGGTAATGAACAGCATCAACCGTTCAAAGCCGAGGCCGAAACCTGAATGGGGTGCGGTGCCGAACTTACGGGTTTCGAGGTACCACCAGATCGGTTCGGTATGCATTCCGGTCTCCTCTACCCTGTTCATCAGCTTATCATAATCCGCTTCACGCTCCGATCCGCCGATGATCTCGCCGATCTTGGGGAAAAGTACGTCCATCGCGCGGACGGTCTTGCCATCGTCATTCTGCTTCATATAGAACGATTTGATCTCCCTCGGATAGTCGGTCAGGATAACCGGACGTTTGAAATGTTTTTCTACCAGGTAGCGTTCGTGCTCCGACTGCAGGTCGGTACCCCAGTGTACGGGGAACTCGAATTTTTGTCCCGACTCTTCCAGGATCTTTACTCCCTCAGTATAGGTCAGACGGACAAAATCATTCTCTACCACAAAATTCAGGCGGTCTGTCAGTTCTTCGTCGTACATCTTAGCCAGGAATTCGATATCCTCCCTGCAATGCTCTAAAGCGTAACGAATGAGATATTTCAGGAAATCTTCCGCCAGATCCATATTGTCGTGGATATCATAAAATGCCATTTCCGGTTCGATCATCCAGAACTCCGCCAGGTGACGGGGCGTATTGGAATTTTCTGCACGGAATGTAGGTCCGAAAGTATAGATGGCACCCAATGCCATAGCACCCAACTCTCCTTCAAGTTGTCCGGAGACGGTGAGGTTGGTCTGGCGTCCGAAGAAATCCTGTGAGAAATCCACCTTGCCTTCTTTGTTACGCGGCGGATTTTCTATATCGAGCGTGGATACTTCGAACATGGAGCCGGCACCTTCTGCGTCGGACGCGGTGATGATAGGCGTATGAAAATAATAAAATCCTCTGTCGTTGAAATATTTGTGAATAGCATACGACATATGATGCCGCATCCTGAAGATAGCACCGAAAGTATTGGTACGCGGCCGCAGATGGGCTATTTCGCGAAGGAACTCCAGTGAGTGCCCTTTTTTCTGTAACGGATAGGTGGCAGGATCAGCAGATCCGTAGACTTCGATCTCCGTTGCCCGTATCTCTACCGACTGGCCTTTGCCCTGCGACTCCACCAGTTCGCCGTTCACGCTGATGCAGGCTCCCGTGGTGACAGGACGAAGTAACTCTTCGCCAAAATTAGCTATATCAATAACAATCTGTATGTTATTGATAGTCGATCCGTCGTTCAAAGCGACAAATCCGACATTTTTGTTTCCTCTGCGGGTACGCACCCATCCTTTTACATTGACTTCCTCACCGAAATTTGTAAGTCGTAATGCTTCTGAAATTTTTGTTCGTTTTAGTTGTTTCATACACTATATACTTCAATATCGCAAGCAACTCACATTAATCACCCACTCTTGCATGAATGATTATGCTACTCTTCGATTAAATTACCCTATAAATATCCAGTCTGTTCCTGCACGAAACCGCACAGGAACAGGATTATCATTCAATTACATTAGTCGTTTTGAGACGAGATGACTCTCTATGGGAGTGTTGTTCATTAATCGAACGCACCCATCCGAAGCATGTTGACCTCTTGTTCTGTGAGGTAACGCCATTTTCCGCGTGAAAGTTTTTTCTTGGTCAGTCCCGCGAAATAGACCCTGTCGAGTTTCATCACCCTGTAGCCCAATTTCTCGAAGATACGGCGGATGATCCGGTTCCTGCCGGAGTGGATCTCAATACCCACCTGGGTAAGGTCTTCTTCCGTCACATAGCTGATCGCATCAGCATGGATCTCACCGTCTTCCAGTTCAATACCGTCGGCGATCATCTGCATATGCTCCATTGCTACCGGCTTGTCAAGCCATACCTGATAGATTTTCCGTTTTTCGTACTTCGGATGTGTTAATTTCGATGCCAGGTCGCCATCGTTGGTCAGCAGCAATACTCCTGTGGTAGCCCTGTCCAGTCGTCCCACCGGATATATCCTCTCGGAAGCGGCGCTTTTTACCAGTTCCATCACCGTCTTGCGGTTCTCTGGATCATCGGTCGTAGTCACAAATCCTTTCGGCTTGTTCAGCAGTACATACACCTTGCTTTCAAGTTGTACCGGCTGGTTGTGGAACATCACCTGATCGGCACGGGTGATCTTGGTACCCAGTTCCGTTACCACCTCTCCGTTTACTTTTACCACACCGGCCTGGATGAACTCATCAGCCTCACGACGGGAGCATACTCCGGCATTGGCCAGGTATTTGTTCAGACGGATAGGAGCATTGGGATCCGCATTTTCTTTGTACTTGATCTGCTTGAACGGCTTTTTCTTTTTCAGCTTTTTCACCGGCTTGGCAGGCTTATTGGGTCTGCCCGGCCCGGTTGATGGTTGGTTGCCCCAGCCCCGGTTGTTATAACCGCCGCCACCGGTAACCCGCTGTGGCGACTGCGGACGTTCACCTACCCGGGGACGCCGTTTTCTCATGCCGCCTTCGCTGTTCCCACCATAGCTTTCCTGGCGGGAATCCCTGTAGTTCGGGTTGTAAGACGGTCTTTCCTGATGGTACGATCTATCCTGATTGTAGGAAGACCTCTCCGAATTGTACGACTGTCTGTCCTGATTATAGGACGGTCTATCCGAATAATAACCATCATGCTGTGTTCTCCGCTCATTGCCGTAATTTCTGTTCGAGGAAGCGTGTCTCTCATTGTTCGCGCTGTGATAACTCCGCCTTGGGCGCGATTCGTCATTGTTTGTTGTCATTGTTGCATTTACTTTTTGATTACTTAATGAAACCTCACGGTTTTTTCTTTTTTAAATCGCATTTTTTCAAATTTCTACCGCCCGGCTAACATGACCGGAACCGGATTTCTTTCAATTATTATTTACTGTTCAATTAAAATTAGTCATTCCTATCTTTATTGTACTGTTTCAAGTACTTTGGACTATTTCTTGTGTTTGGCAGATCAAATAAACTGTCTCTGCCCTTATTCAACGAAATAGTTCTCGTTATGGCAGGAGGTAAGTTTGTTTGTTCTTTGCTTGGTTTACTTCACGAAAATGTCTTCTTAAAATCCTGTATAATTTTGGGGTGTGATTTCTTTCAATTCTTTTTTCACCTGTTCATTTACATCCAAATTGTCAATAAATTCCGAAATACTCTCCCGGGTGATACGCGCATTGGTTCGTGTCAAAGCTTTCAGTGCTTCATAGGGTTTCGGATATCCTTCGCGTCTTAAAATGGTCTGGATTCCTTCGGCAACCACTGCCCAGTTATTTTCCAGATCCCTCTCTATTGCCTCTCTGTTTAATAACAATTTATGCAACCCTTTTGTTGTGCTTTTTAGCGCAATTAATCCATGTGCCATGGGTACGCCTATATTCCTGATTACCGTGGAATCGGTAAGGTCGCGCTGCAACCGTGAGACGGGCAGTTTTGCCGCGAGGTGTTCCAATAATGCGTTGGCAATACCCAGGTTACCCTCGGCATTCTCGAAGTCGATCGGGTTCACTTTGTGGGGCATGGCCGACGAACCGACTTCACCTTCTTTGATCTTCTGCTTGAAATACTCCATCGATATATATTGCCATATATCCCTTGTGAAGTCGATCAGTATGGTATGGATGCGTTTCATCGCGTCGAATGATGCGGCAAAAGCGTCATAATTGGATATCTGCGTGGTATACTCTTCGCGGTGCAGACCCAGTTTCTCCTGCAGGAAACGGTTACCGAACAGTTTCCAGTCGATATGGGGATAAGCCACCCGGTGTGCGTTGAAGTTACCGGTCGCCCCACCGAATTTTGCTTTTGCCGGGATCTTCTTCAGCACTTCAATTTGTCCGGTCAACCTATAACTAAAAACCTTCATCTCTTTTCCCAGGCGTGTGGGTGATGCCGGTTGTCCGTGTGTACGCGCCAGCATGGGGATGTCCTTCCACTCATCTGCCAGTGTATCGATCCGGGAAACCAGTTTTTCCAATTCGGGAATATAGGCCTTATGCAATGCGTCCCGCCACATCATCGGTGTAGCGGTATTATTGATATCCTGCGATGTCAATCCGAAATGAATGAATTCCTTATGATCTGACAGCTGAAGCGCATCGAATTTTTCTTTCAGGAAATATTCCACCGCCTTCACGTCATGATTGGTGATTTTTTCGATCTCTTTGATCTGCCGGGCGTCCTCTTCACTGAAATTTCGGTACAAATCCCTTAATTGTCTGAAGATGGCTTCATCCTTCAACGGAAGGATTCCCTCTTCACAGAGAGAGATAAAGTAATCGATCTCCACCTGAACGCGGTACCGGATGAGTGCGTACTCGGAAAAGAACGCATCCAGATCTGCGGTCTTATCCCTGTATCGTCCGTCGACGGGTGAAATAGCTGTCAGTTGATCTAAATTCATTGTAACTTGTATTCGTATTTCCTAACGAAAACGTTTATTGCGGATTAATATAATCGCTACCCCTATTTTGATGGTACAAAAATAGGGATAATAATAGACCCGTGAAAATTTTCATAAAAAATATTTGTAAAAAGTTTTGCAGAAAAATAAAATCGACGTATCTTTGCATCGCTTTTCAGGAAAGCAACTACTAAAGATCTTTCAAATTATACAAATTTAGGCCAACTCGCTTAAATACTCCAAGAGATTGAATCGGATTGAAGAGGGTTACTAAAAAGGTCTTTAAACTTCCGGGCGTTTAGCTCAGCTGGTTCAGAGCACTCCGCTACATCGGAGGGGTCGGTACCAACGAAAAAGGTCTTTAAATTTTATTCTAAAAAATCCGGGCGTTTAGCTCAGCTGGTTCAGAGCACTCCGCTACATCGGAGGGGTCGGTACCAACGAAAAGGTCTTTAAATTTTTATTCTAAATATTCCGGGCGTTTAGCTCAGCTGGTTCAGAGCATCTGCCTTACAAGCAGAGGGTCGGCGGTTCGAATCCGTCAACGCCCACAGAGGTTGTCGATAAATCGGCAACCTTTTTTGTTATGTACAAGTTTTATATCTTATACTCCGAAAAATTAGACAGGTATTATATCGGTTCAACCGGGGATGAAATCGGCGAACGATTAAGAAGACACAACTCAAACCACAGGGGATTTACCGGTCGGGCAAATGACTGGATCATAATGTATACAGAAAGCTTTGATACAAAAGCGTTAGCCGGGCATCGTGAAAGAGAAGTAAAAAAATGGAAGAGCCGTAAATTATTAGAGAAGCTCATAAAAGGGGAAATTTAGCTCAGCTGGTTCAGAGCACTCCGTTACATCGGAGGGGTCGGCGGTTCGAATCCGTCAACGCCCACAGAGGTTGTCGATAAATCGGCAAC
>NZ_JAXQGC010000037.1:0-9463 GCF_034331125.1 Proteiniphilum sp. | reverse complement strand
TTTAGCTCAGCTGGTTCAGAGCACTCCGTTACATCGGAGGGGTCGGCGGTTCGAACCATATTAAATCAGATGGCACGACAAATATCAAAATTCGTGTTTATCATGGCAAAATATCGCAATACCTCCCTACCCCATATTATTTATATAGAACCTGACACCATCAATGAAATGTAAGTTTTAACAATAATCCCGAATCTAATCCGTAAAATGCGAACATTTATGGATTTTGCTCCATTAATTCCACAAAATCCAATTTTATCAATTCCCACTCTTTCCCTTTCAGGCAGATTGGGTCAATATCTATATCGGCAGCAGAAAAATCCACAAAATTGGCAATTATCTGACTTCTATCGTGAGTGTATTCATATCGTTGCTTATGAAGCTTCAACATTTCCGGGATAGTATATGTATTGAGCAATTCATGTAAATCCCAAAAATCTTTTTTACGACCACCCCGTGAAATTACATCAATTTTCATCGCTGCAACATCGGCTAAACTCGTAATTCGGATACCGTCAATTATATCGCAAGGGTCTATGA
Source organism: Proteiniphilum sp. (assembly GCF_034331125.1). Classification (NCBI taxonomy): domain Bacteria; kingdom Pseudomonadati; phylum Bacteroidota; class Bacteroidia; order Bacteroidales; family Dysgonomonadaceae; genus Proteiniphilum; species Proteiniphilum sp. Next base: position 8,923 of record NZ_JAXQGC010000037.1, on the reverse strand, counting down.
TTTCATCATGATAGAATAAATCGAGCTTGATGTTGTTATCTTCCGTTTCTCCAATATAATATGACCGGCCGAAGCCTACAATGTTTGTTTTATCCGCACAATCAGAGTATCCATAGTTATTCCGAAAGAAATTCTCATAAACAGAGAAGTCCAAACTTCCATATGAAGCATTCGTAAATAAGTCAATATCTACCGACTTTCGATGTCCTAATCGCAAGCTTAAGGAAGTTCCTCCCACTAAATAGAACGGCCTGAATATCGGCTCCTTCATTATCTCGTTGAGAATTTTCTTCATTAAAGGAGTAACCGTTTCGTAATGTAGCTTGATAGAATTTTTCTTAGCCATTCGTTTTCTGCATTAATCTTTTTGGACGGATTTTCTTTGGTTTAAATTGTTTTAATTCATTTGCTGAAAGATTATAAAACCTTTTAATCTCATTGATTTCTCTTTTACTACCTCTTTCCAAGACCCTTTCAATAACAGATCGTTTATATCTGCCCCAATTGATTTTATTAAAATCCGTGTCCCAGAAAAGAATTTTCCTAATATTGGGAGCTTCCGGATAAAGCAAAGCAAAATCCCTATCCTTATATTGCTTTATATCATAATAGGATTGAAGAATCGACAGAAATCCTTCTTCATATCCCAAAGCTGTTTCTATTTTTAACGCTTGCTCCGTTGTAAGATTACGTTTTCCTGTAATAATCGCATTGATAGTTTGATAGGGAATACCTGTTTCCTCTGCCAAACGGCGCTGGGTAATATCTTGTTTCTTCAACGCCCTTCCTATTAGTTTTCCGGGATGAATGCCTTTTAGTATGTTGATACGACTATCCATAAATCTCACTCTTTTTGCAAAGATATGAATAAATAAACAAAATCGTTTACTTTTACGATATTTTTAAAGAAAATGAGTGCTTCTCCAAATAATTTTCTACCTTTGCTCTAATCACTTAAAGAAGAATTTTTCTCTTAAAAAAATCGCTCTAAAACGGAGTGAGTAACAGGTAGAAGAATATAAACCCCCGACAATTAAAAGAGAAACTGCAATGGTATCCCAAACGAACATAAATTTATTCAAATCCTTATTTCGGGGGCGCGAAGATGTATATGCTGTTCGTTGGGAAAAGGATGGTAGAAACGGATATATGCCAGCCTATAAAGTTGATTGGAGCGACTATAACCAACACAAGGCAACGGGAGGGAGTTTTGCCAATTATGATAAAAAAGAATATTTGGCATTCAATGATGAAGCAATAAAAGAACATTTATCGGGGAAATCAACGGTTGGTGTATATCCATTGTTATCAGATAATACCTCCTTCTTCATTGCTGCCGATTTTGATGAAACGAACTGGAAAGGATCTATTCTGAAATTATACCAAGTTTGTCAAGAAGTTGGACTTCCTGCTGTAATAGAACGTTCCCGCTCTGGTAATGGAGGACATTTGTGGCTATTCTTTGAAGAAAACATACCGGCCTTTATGAGCCGGAAAATCATGTTTGAATTATTGTTGCAAGCCGAGATTATCTCCAAATTTGAGAAAGAACCCAGCTTTGACCGGCTCTTTCCGAATCAGGATACCCATTCAGGGAAAGGGATTGGCAACTTGATCGCACTGCCACTACAAGGAGCCTCGTTAACTAAAGGGAATTCATGTTTCTTAAATCCGGAAACCTTTGAGCCAGTTGTCGATCAGTGGAGTTTTCTGCAATCCATTCAGCATATTCCAAAACAAAAAATAGAAACCCTACACTTGCAATTATCCGGTAAGACAAAAGAAGTTTTCTCTTCAAGGTATATTCCGGAATCTAAATTTGAATTAGAGATACTCATTAATAGTGAAATATACCTCAAAAGAGTGCAGCTCAATCAAAAGCTTATAGAGTATTTGAAAGATAATCTTAACTTTTTGAACTCGGACTATTTTATAAAGAAACGTTTGGGCAAAGCGGCTCATAATGTGGAAAAGTATTTCAAGTTGATTGAAGAAACACCCGAAGGTATTATTATTCCCCGAGGCTTCGCCTCTTCATTAATACATTTCTGCAATGCTGAAAATATACCGATAAAAGTCATTGATGAACGGTGCAAACACGAAGAAATAGAAATCAACTCAAAGATAGATTTATTATCTCATCAAGAGGATGTCTTAGAACGGACTCTCGTTAAAGATTTTGGCGTAATCGTATCGCCTCCCGGTTCGGGAAAAACGATCATTGGTTTAGAATTGATTGCACAGAAGAAGCAACCGACACTGATTCTTGTTCATCGAAAACAACTGTTTGATCAATGGACTGACAGGATACAGAACTTCTTATCCATTCCAAAGGAACAGATCGGGCAAATCGGTAATCAAAAAGACCGGATTGGAAAAGAGATAACAGTCGCGATGATCCAGTCGTTGACAAGGGGAGATCTTTCAGGACTCAGGAATCGCTTCGGCATGGTAATCGTAGATGAATGTCACCATATTCCGGCAAAATCGTTTCGGGAAGTTATCACTCAACTGAATTGCTTTTATCTATATGGCTTGACTGCTACTCCTAAGCGGAAGAATAACGATGAAAAACTAATTTATGTTTATATAGGCAACATGATCTACGAAATGACCCAGAAAGAACAGTTGGAGTCACAGAATACCAAAGCTGAAATAAACATACGTGAAACGGAACTGTTTGTCCCTTACGATTACAAAATTGATAATTATGAAACGGTATCACAGATTTTAATTTTTGACACAAACAGGAATAACCTGATACTGAAAGATATTGAAGAAAATTTTTTCCGGTTTAAGTCTATATTGATTCTTACTGAAAGAAAATCTCATGTAAACGTTCTGAATTTATACCTGAAAGAGAAGTACGAAACGATTGCCATATCCGGTGATGATTCAGCGCGAAGTCGCAAAAGCAAGTTAGAGCAAATAGAACAAGGACATTTTCAAATTATCATATCTACCGGACAATACTTTGGAGAAGGCATAGATATTAGTGCTTTGGAATGCTTATTTATCGTTTATCCATTTGCATTTGAAGGCAAATTAGTGCAATATATAGGTCGTGTACAGCGTTCCGGTAAACCTCCTGTAATATTTGATTATCGGGACTCTAAAATAGATTACTTTGAGAAGATGTTCAAGGAGAGAAATAGGTATTACAATAAATTGAGAAAATAATATGGAGAACAGTATTATCCTTTACACTACTCCTGATGGGCATGTGAATGTATAAGTCCAATTCGAGGATGGTACATTCTGGCTCACACAAAAGCGGATGGCAGAACTATTTGGGGTAAATGTGAGAACTATTAATGAGCACTTACAGAATATTTACAACACAAAAGAATTGGATAAAGAGGCAACTATCCGGAAAATCCGGATAGTTCAGCAGGAAGGCTCGAGAGAAGTTTCTCGGGAATTGGATTTCTATCATTTAGATGCAATCATTGCTGTTGGTTATCGTGTCAATAGTTACCAGGCAACACAATTTCGTATTTGGGCAACGAACACGCTTAGAGAATACATTACCAAAGGGTTTGTCTTAAACGACGAGATGTTGAAGAACGGACGTTCGTTCGGTAAAGACTATTTTGACGAGTTGCTTGAACGTATCCGGGAGATCCGGTCAAGTGAACGTAGGTTTTATCAGAAAATCACAGATATTTATGCAACTGCTGCGGATTATGATAAAAATGCACCTGTAACCAAAGATTTTTTTGCCACTGTGTAGAATAAGCTTCACTGGGCAATCACCGGAAAAACGGCTGCTGAAATAATTTACACATCGGCTGATGCAACCAAACTATATATGGGCTTAACCAACTGGAAACAGGCTCCTGATGGAAAAATACTAAAGTCGGATGTTGCCATTGCTAAAAATTATCTCAATGAAGCACATATCAGGGAATTAAATCGGATTGTTTCTGCTTATCTGGATTTAGCAGAAAATAGAGCAGAACGAGGAATAGCAACGAGCATGCAGGATTGGGCTAACTTTTTGAATCAGTTTTTAGAATTGTCTCAATACCCTATCTTACAGGACAAAGGTGAAGTCTCTGCATTGGAAGCAAAGTTAAAAGCGGAACAAGAATATGAAACATTCCGAAAGATTCAAGATGAATACTATCTTTCTGATTTTGATAGAGAAATAAAGAGAATTAAAGGAAGTGATAATAACCGAAGAAAATCAGTCTAACTACCTTCAAGAGGGATAAAAAAGGCATTCAATACCTCTCCCCTATTCGTTCGTGTTCAAAAAATGGATGAAAGGCTTTATAAAACGATCGAATGCTTCGATATGCGGTAAATGCCCTACATTGTCTAATTCCACCAGTTGGGACCCGGGTATTTTCTTTTGTGCCTCCTTCCCCAAAATCTGATATTGTCCCATACTCTCCCGGACGGATTCATCCTTCACCCGGTCCTTTCCAATGGCCGTACGGTCTCTTGTCCCGATAATCAACAGCGTAGGCACCCGGATATCGGGGAACTCATACAGTACAGGTTGCGTAAAAATCATATCCGCCGTTTGGGCATTGTTCATCGCCACACGGGGATAATCGGGATGCTTCGTCCAGCCCGTAAGTAAATACACCCATTCGTCATATGCGGGCTTCCACTGGTTGTCGTAGTAGAAGCCCAACTGGTATTTTTTTGTCGTTTCATACGTAACCTCCAATTCTTTCCGATAATTTTCGTCGATGGACATGTAAGGTGCCACAAGTTTCCAGTCCTCCAATCCGATGGGGTTTTCCAGGATCAGTTTTTCGACTGTTTCGGGATACATCAGCGCGAACCTCGTAGCCAGCATTCCTCCCATGGAATGGCCTAAAAGAAAGATCTTGTCAATATTCAAATCATCCAGAACCGCTTTGGTATTTTGCGCCAATTGCTGGAAAGTAAATTGATAACCTGCGGGCTTCGATGATTTTCCGAATCCTACCTGATCGGGGACCACTACACGGTATCCTTCCTTCAACAACGCTTGTATGGTCGTTTTCCAGTAGGCGCCATTAAAATTCTTACCATGTAACAACACGACCGTTTTTCCCGCCGGATGTTCCGGATGAATATCCATATAAGCCATCTTTACATCCTGCTGCTGGCTGTTAAATTCAAAATAATGAACGTCGTACGGATAGTCATAATTGGCCAGGGTAATATCCAGCACGGGGCGTTCCGTTTGTCCGAAAGTTACGAGGACAACGCCGAGAAAAACACTTAAAAATACAATTCGTTTCATACTATTATTTTTTACCGTCTTTACCGTACATGACTTCCTGTTACGGTAAGCTTACCTTGTATGTTACTTCTGCTTCCTCCGTTTAAAACATTTTTTACGGTATGAATGTTTGGAATGATCGCTGAAAGGATAAAAGATGAAATATATCGATTTCTCAATGGCTTTGAAGTGATTTTATATGGCCTGCAACAAATAAGACAACTATTTTGTTAAGTAATGCATGGATGCGAAAGGAAGGCAAGCCTGCATGGAATGCTTTCGGTAAGTGAACCCACAAAACATATATTATTTAAAATTCTTTGATATGTCTGATCAGGAAAAGTATGACCGAATATTTGAGGCCAATAGGAAGTGGATCGAAAAGAATAAAATAGAAAATCCCGGATTATTCGAACTGTTGGCCGCAGAGCAACATCCTGACTTTCTATATATCGGTTGTTCCGACAGCAGGGTGCATCCGGACCAGGTGATGGGATTAAAGCCCGGTGAGGTCTTTATTCACCGTAATATTGCGAATATGGTGAACTCCATTGATCTGAACGCCCTTTCCGTCATTAACTATGGAGTGGAACATCTCAAAGTTAAATATATCATTATTTGCGGCCATTACGGATGTGGGGGCATACAGGCTGCCATGGGGAATTTGGACTATGGGATCCTCAATCCCTGGCTGCGGAGCATACGGGATGTCTACCGTCTCCATCAGACGGAGCTCAATGCCATTGAAGATACGGAAGCCAGGTACCGGCGTTTTGTTGAAATCAATATTTATGAACAATGCCGTAACGTATTAAAAATGGCCGAAGTCCAAAAGTCCTATTACAAGAACGGATACCCGAAAGTAGCAGGATGGGTGTTCGATATCGCAGATGCCCGCCTGCACGACCTGCATTTTGATTTTGAAGGGGAACTTGAAAAAATCAGAGAGATATATGATATTACCGGAGAACTGTAATGATTACTTTCATTTTAACTATCCTGAAAATCCGGATGATTCAACAGGAAGATTTCAGGGAAGTTTCTCTTGAACTATCCCAACCCTATCGAATTCGAGAGGTTTAAAACGGACAAACCTTAAAAACACAATAAATTAACGGCTAAGAATAAAAAATTATCTTTGTGCTATGAAAGCAGAAGATCAAAACAAAAATATATTATCCAGTCTGGGGATTGACAGCCTGAATGAGATGCAGATAGCAGCCCGGCATGCGATCATTAAAGAACGGAATGTACTGTTATTGTCCCCTACCGGTTCAGGAAAAACCCTTGCATTTCTCCTGCCCATCCTTCAGTTATTGGATGAGGAGATAACAAAAGTACAATGCCTGATCGTCGTACCCTCAAGGGAATTGGCGCTTCAGACAGAGCAGGTATGGAAAAAGATGGGAACAGAATTCAAGGTAAATGTTTGTTATGGCGGACACTCTATCGATACCGAATTGAAAAACCTGAGCAGTCCTCCGGCTTTGCTTATCGGAACACCTGGACGGTTGATCGACCATCTGGAAAGGAAATCGTTCGACACCGGCTCTATCAAAACCCTGGTGCTGGATGAATTCGATAAATCTTTACAGTTAGGTTTCCTGGATGAAATGAATACAATCATCAGCCGACTGCCCGGCTTACAAAAAAGAGTCCTGCTTTCAGCCACATCCGATATAGAAATTCCGGCCTTTGTAAGGATGGAATCACCTATAACGCTTGATTATACGGAAGAAGAGAAAAACGAGGCTCTTTCGGTCAAACTGGTTTTATCTCCGGAAAAAGACAAGATCGACACATTGTTCCATCTTCTCTGCTCCCTCGATCCCGGGCCGGCGCTTATCTTCTGTAATCACAGGGAAGTCACGGAACGTATCAGCGGTTTACTGAATAAGAAAGGAATACAAACCGGATATTACCACGGCGGCATGGATCAGGACGACAGGGAGAGAATCCTCGTCCGGTTCAGGAACGGAAGTTTACATTATCTGGTGACAACCGATCTGGCTGCCAGGGGCCTGGATATCCCCGAGATGAATCATGTAATACACTATCATCTTCCGGCCACAGAAAGTGAATTTATCCATCGTAACGGGCGTACGGCCCGGATGCATGCTTCGGGAACCGCTTATATCATACAGTTCAGAGAGGATAAAATGCCGGAATATATTTCCGGTAATATGGATGTCTTGCCGGTTACACCAGGAAAACCATTGCCCGATCCCCCCGGATACCGGACAATTTATGTCAGCGGCGGCAGGAAGAACAAGTTGAATAAAAGCGATATTGTCGGTTTCTTTTTACAAAAAGGGAAACTCGACAAATCCGACCTGGGGCTGGTTGAAGTGAAAGATTTTATCTCTTTTGCCGCCGTTCGCGCGTCTGCCGTGAAAACGCTGCTGGCAAATATCCGGGATGAAAAAATGAAGGGCAAAAAGTACAAGATAGAAGTAGCCAGGGATGTTATTAAAAGAGTTGAATAGCGAAAACCCACTCCGTGCATCGCTAAAAACAGATAAAATCAAACCCCTATTTCGTGAACTATTCATTGGATTAACCCGTAAAACGCCAAAAAGTGAAATCGAAAAAGCAATTAAAATTAAAAATGAATATTATGCAGACAAAGAAACATACCAATAACCACCAAATTGTTGATTACGATGCGGTACTTGATGCCAAATTCGGGAAAGTCGGCACGCAGGAACGCGAGGCTTTTCGTCGCGAAGCATACGCCTATTACATGGGGCAAATAATATACAACGCACGTAAAAGTGAAAAAGTGACCCAGGCGGAACTGGCAAGCCGTATAGGAGTGAACAAATCCTATATCTCAAAAATTGAGAATGGGGATATAGAACCTGGCTCAGGAACGTTTTACCGGATCATCGATGCGCTTGGGTTACGCTTTGAAATAACAAAAAAGATATGCTAAAACATTTCTATTTCCGTCAGGGCCTTTCGTATCTTGTTCAAGGGGTTTATATCCGGGAGTTATCGTCCGCATTTTAATTATAGCGAATTCGCCATAATTAAAAGTTTATAGCGTACGAACCACCCTTGCAATGTAAGTCGGTTCCCTCCCTTAATTATATACCAGGATATACGCGTTGAGGTAAGTCGCAAAGAACAACCACAGGGCGTATGGGATAAACAGCAAGGCGCTTGCCTTTTGTGTCGGATAGGTTTTCAGGATGTAGTACAATACGGCCAGGTCGAGCAGCACGATATTGATAAGCCCCAGTAACGGGTTTTGCAGATAAAAGAAAGAGAGGCTCCATAAGAAATTCAGAAACAACTGTATGCCGAACAATAATAAGAAGAAATTCTTTTTTTTATCTTTTGAATTCAAAATAAGGCCGATGGAAATCCCCATACATACATAGATGATGCCCCAGGCAATCGGAAAGACAGCATTGGGAGGCGTCAAAGCGGGTTTATTCAGATAGGGATACCACGATTCAATGGCATCCGATTGAAAGTAACTGGCTGTGAAACCAACCATAAAACAAACCACCACCGGCAGCAATAAATTCAGTAATCTTTTCATAAGGAAGAGTTATAAATTTTTTTAGTTATGTAACACTACCTGGCCTTATAACAAACCAAAACCAATTAAAGTTATCCACAAGTGATTAAAATTGTATTACTCATGTTTCGCACTTCCCTCAAACAATTGACAAAGAAATAGAAGGGAAA
>NZ_JAXQGC010000036.1:0-95319 GCF_034331125.1 Proteiniphilum sp. | reverse complement strand
CTCCTGATTTCAAGTCAAGAATTTACAATAGGAACTATTGCGGATAATCATTTAAAAGAAAACAAAGCACCGAATATACACCAACTTATAAATGCGAATATTGTCGAGGATGCCAAGATTACTCTTAGGATAACGGCTATTGCAACTAAAACTGTTCCGGTCATTTATAAAGGGTCGTAAATAAGTAATTTATTTCTTCAGTACATTCACACCGACAATTCCTGCCAGCACCATTATACCACCGATAATGTGATAAGCATGAAGCGTTTCATTCAAGAACAGTATGCCACTGAAAACAGCGATTACGGGGCTAAAGTTATTGAAGATGGATACCTGTGATGCCGGTATTACCCTCAGGGCACTGTTAGTCAGGAAGGAAGTCAGAAAAGAGGAAAGGATACCCAGATAAAGTATCGTCCACAAAAATTCACTGTTGTTAAAAGGGGCAAAATAGAGCGACAACGTACCCGAGTTAAGATGTACAGTTACAGCGATCAGGTTGAACACAACGCAGGCAGTCACAGTCATGAAAAATGTAATATCCATGGCATTGGACTGTTGCGTAACTTTCTTTCCCAAGACAAAGTAGATAGCCATGGATACCACGGAAAGAAGGATGAAAAAATCACCTTTCAACGTTTCGTTACTAATTTCTCCCAGTCCGTTCTTATACATAATATATACAACACCGCCTACCGACAACAACACAAAAATAATCTGCCAAAAGGAATTTTTCTCCTTCAGGAATACCGCTGCCAGAATAACCGTAAAAATGGGTGCGGTTGCCGATAGAATACCGGCTTCGGAAGCAGTGGTAAACTGCAGGCCTATTGTCTGCATTGAGAAAAGCAGTAACGGATAAAACAGGGATAATACGAGCAGAGGGAATATCCTTTTCCTGTCAATCACAGGCCATCCCTTCCTGCGCAACAAATAAAAAAAGAATAAACCGGCAGTTGCCGCCGTAAAGCGGTGTGCGAGCAAATCAATCGACGAGGCATGGCGCAACGCCATCTTTACAAAGATAAAAGAAAAGCCGATAATGATGGTCATCAACGTAAGGCCGGCATAAGCTGTTATTTCCCTGTTTACCTGTCTCATTCGATTAAGTTTTTTCTCCAAATCTCCCACTCAAAGTCTCCTAGTCTCCCATTCTCCTCCCCTCAAAGTCTCCCGATCATCCTTCCCATTTTATAAGGCAAAGGTAACATAGAAGTTCTTATCACCAAAACAGATGACATTTTGCTACTTTGTATGCGCTTTTTTTTGTACTTTTGCGGGAAATATTGGATATTCTGAAATCGTATCCCGATAGGGATCAAAGAACCAAAACATACATTTAACTTTTTCGTTGGGCCAAATGAACAGGGATCAAGTTTACTTGAATGTTTTTGATAAGCTCGACAGAGTCAAAACAAGTTTTGACTCTGTCGAGCGCAGAAAACAGCTAAGTTTACTTAAATTCTTCCATGACCGGAAAAAGTCTAACTATTATTGAATAATGAACTTACTTGACAGTTTGATCGAAAGGGCAAAAGCGAATAAACAACGTATCGTATTGCCCGAAGGTACCGAAAAGCGAACTCTCACAGCAGCCGATCAACTGCTCCGTGACGATGTGGCAGAAATTATCCTGCTGGGAAATCCTGTGGAGATCCGGGAAATCGCAAAAGAGTCAAAGCTTTTTAACATAGAAAAAGCGCAAATCGTCGACCCGAAAGAGCATGACAAAAAAGATGCGTACACCCAACTCCTCACCGAATTACGCAAAAAGAAAGGAATGACCTATGAACAGGCATCCTTGTTAGTGGAAGACCCGTTATACCTGGCCTGCCTGATGATCAGTGCCGGGGATGCCGACGGTGAGATCGCCGGTGCGAAAAATACCACAGGCGATGTACTCCGCCCCGCTTTGCAGATTATCAAGACCTCACCGGGAGTGAAGGTCGTGTCAGGGGCATTCATTATGTTCACACAAACGCCACAATATGGGGAAAACGGTACGCTTCTTTTTGCCGATTGTGCCGTAATGCCTAATCCCACTGCGGAGGAATTGGCATCCATCGCCGTTGCTTCGGCACAAACAATGAAAAGTCTGGTAGGTGTAGAACCGCGTGTGGCCATGCTCAGCTTCTCCACCAAAGGAAGTGCTGAACACGAGATGATCGACAAGGTACGTGAGGCAGCCCGTATCGCTAAAGAGATTGACCCAAAATTACAAATCGATGGAGAACTGCAGGCGGATGCCGCAATTGTCCCTTCTGTAGGAGCAAGCAAAGCGCCGGGAAGTATCATCGCCGGCAAGGCCAATGTACTGGTTTTCCCTACACTCGAAGCCGGAAATATCGGTTACAAATTAGTACAAAGATTAGGAAATGCCGGGGCTGTAGGACCTGTATTACAAGGTATGGCAGCACCAGTAAACGACCTTTCACGCGGTTGCTCAGTAGAGGATATTTACAATATGGTAGCCATCACAGCTAATCAGGCTATCGGATTAAAACAGAATAAATAGTCGCCGGATATGAGTGAAATAATTATAGAACCTATTGAAAATTACGGACTTACCATCACCTCTAAAAGTAAAAAGAAACAGTTGTTTTCAAAAATCGGGGTAGTAGGTGCAGGAAAAGAGGGACGAACCATCATCAATATGGCTGCAACAGCCGGAATGGAGGTAATTTTTCTGGATGAATCACAGGAACGGATCGATTTTGTGATGAGGGAACTGGAAAAGGTGATGGATCATAAGATCAGCAGTTGGGGGTTAACCTCGTCGGAAAAGAAGATCATTATGAACCGCATCACTCCTACCCTTCAATACGAGGATTTTAAGGGTTGCGATCTGGTGATCGAATGTACCCGGTATTCGGAAAGCGGGCGGCGAAGTACGCCGGTGCGCAAGAATATCTTCAAAAGACTGGAAGAGATATTGGATGAGGATGCGATTATTGCTTCCAACGGCTCCACTGTGATCATCAGTGAGTTGGCTGCCGATCTCGATCATAAGGAGCGCTGCGTGAGCCTCTATTTTCCGGTGTCACATCCCGACGCCCGCATTCTGGAAATCGTAAGTGGTATGTACACCTCGGAAGAGGTGTACCACAAAATGGAGATCTTTGCCAGACTGATCAAGTATAAACCGCATCGCATCAACGAAAGCAATGGGAACGTGAGCCTCCGGATGCTGGTAGTTATGATCAATGAGGCTTGCCAGATATTACTGGAAAGGGTCAGTTCCATAGAAGATATCGAAGAGACTTTTACCATTATCTACGGACAACGCTACGGTATTTTCCGTATGGCCGACATTATCGGTATCGAACGCCTTGTAACCCTTATGGAAGCGATGTTTAACGACTTCGGGGCAAAGCATTACAAACCCAATCCTATTCTATGGAAACTGTACCGCTCCAATCAATTGGGTGTACGTACGGGAAAAGGGTTTTATATCTATGATGAAGACGGGAATCCCGTTTCAATCAACAAAAACATCGTTTAATTAGATTCAAGATTTAGCTACGCTGATTTCAAATTCAAGATTTCAAATTCAAAATTTAAGATTAAGGATTTGAAGATCAAAATAATTGAGATATAAAGAACAAAGAAGAAGATGATGAAGATATTGGTATTAAATTGCGGAAGTTCATCCATCAAATATAAGCTTTTCGAAATGGAAAGCAAAGAAGTGGTTGCCCAGGGAGGCGTCGAAAAAATCGGGATGAAGGGTTCTTTCCTAAAATTCACACTTCCCGACGGACAGAAAGTGATGTTAGAAGGGGAGATTCTTGAACATCGTGCCGGTATTGAATATATTTTAGGAGTACTCCTCAGTGAGAAATATGGATGCATCAAATCATTAGATGAAATAGAGGCAGTAGGACACCGCGTAGTGCATGGCGGCGAGCGTTTTAATTCAAGTGTGCTCATTACCGACGAGGTGATCGATATACTGAACGAATGTATAGAGTTGGCGCCACTGCACAATCCCCCCAACCTGAAAGGTATTTACGCTATTCAGGAACTGATGCCTGATACACCGCAGGTTAGTGTTTTTGATACAGCCTTCCATCAGACTATGCCCGATTATGCCTATATGTACGGGATACCCTATTCATTATACGAGAAGTACGGTATTCGCCGGTATGGCTTTCATGGTACCAGCCACCGCTATGTCTCGGCAAGGGCCTGCGAATTCTTGGGAGTTCCTTATGAAGAGCAACGCATTATCACAGCTCACATCGGTAATGGAGGATCGGTGACCGCTATCAAAAACGGAAAATCGGTTGATACCAGCATGGGTATGACACCCGTCGAAGGACTCATTATGGGCACCCGTTCAGGTGACGTTGATCCTGGAGCCGTCTCCTATATTATGGAGAAAGAACATATGGGTACCAATGGAATATCGACACTGCTAAATAAATTCTCCGGAGTACTCGGCATTTCCGGGATCTCTTCTGATATGCGTGAACTGGAAGCAGCCATCAAGGCCGGGAACAAACGAGCCATGCTGGCTATGGAGACCTACAATTATCGTATCAAGAAATATATTGGCTCATACGCCGCCACCCTGGGAGGAGTGGATATTCTGGTATTTACCGGAGGTGTAGGGGAAAATCAGTTTGTTACCCGAAGAGATGTCTGTAAGAACATGGAATTCATGGGGATTGAACTGGATGAGGAACTGAATGCTTCGGTACGCGCCAAAGAGGTAGTGATCAGCAAACCGACTTCCAAAGTGAAAGTGGTAATTATCCCGACCGACGAAGAATTGTCGATTGCAAATGATACGATAGAGATTTTGCAGAAAGGATAAACAAAACTTTTTCAACAACTATAACTACAATGGCAATACTGCTATACGATCAATAAAAAAGCTCCGGAAAATCCGGAGCCTTTTTTATATATGGGGTTGCAAATAATTATTCCGCTACCACTTCAAAGGGAATATCTACTGAAACCTCTTTGTGAAGCCTTACCACAGCGTTGTAGTTTCCTACCTCTTTCACCTGGTCTTTTATCACGATCAGTTTCCTGTCCACTTCGAAACCTTTTTCTTTCAGTGCATCGGCAACCTGAATATTGGTAACCGAACCGAAAATTGTTCCGGTAGAACTGGTTTTTGCGCCGATAGTCAGCGTAACGCCTTCCATCTTTTCGGCAAGCGCCTGCGCGTCTGCTTTTATCTGGGCCAGTTTGTGTGCACGTTGCTTCTGGTTCTCAGCCAACACCTTCTTTGCAGATTCGGTGGCAATAACCGCCTTACCCTGAGGGATAAGGAAATTACGGGCATATCCTTTCCTCACATTCACTACATCGTCTTTGTAGCCTAAACTCTGTATATCTTCTTTTAAAATTACTTCCATTTCTCTTCCTCCTTTTTATTTCATTAAATCGGTTACATATGGAAGCAAAGCTATATGACGAGCTCTCTTCACTGCTTGCGCAATCCGGCGCTGAAACTTCAATGACGTACCGGTAATCCTTCTCGGCAAGATCTTTCCCTGTTCGTTCAGGAACTTCTTCAGGAATTCGGGATCTTTATAGTCGATATACTTGATACCGTTCTTTTTGAAACGGCAATATTTTTTCTTCTTCACATCTACCGATAGCGGGGTCAGATATCTGATTTCTGTCTGTTTAGCCATTTCTTAATCCTCCTTTTCGTTAAGTTCTACTTTCGCTTCAACAGCTTCCGTTTTTTCTTTCTTTACTGTTTTTGCAGCATCACCGGCTGAAGCACGTGCTTCCTGCCTCTTGCCGCCTCTGTTGTTTCTTCTTTTTTCGGCATATTCCAGCGCGAATTTATCCTGTTTCACAGTTAAGAAACGGATCACACGTTCGTCACGACGGAAATTCACTTCCAGTTTGTCGATCACTGACGGATCTGCATTGAACTCCAGGAAGGTATAAAATCCTGTCGTCTTCTTGTCGATGGGATACGCCAGTTTGCGCAAACCCCAGTCTTCTTCGTTCACAATTTCGGCCCCTTGATCCGTGAGGAGGGTTTTGAATTTTTCAACCGCTTCCTTCATCTGAGCATCAGACAAAACGGGAGTCAAAATGAAAACGGTTTCGTAATTGTTCATACTAATTTAATTATTAATTCGTTAATTGAAAAAATTTCGAGGTGCAAAGATATAATAAATTATCCTATTCTCAAAATGTCAATAATGATTACTTTCAGCAGCCGATCATTCAACTTTTTAAACCTACATTTGTTATCTTGATATCGTAAATCCATTAAAAAAAATGAAGAAAACAATCAACCAGGCGCTTGTAATTTTCGGCGCGTCGGGCGATCTTACATACCGGAAACTGATCCCTGCCGTGTTCGACCTGTTTATGAACGAGTCACTGCCGGAAGGTTATGCCGTGCTGGGAGTGAGCCGGACTGAATTCACGAACAAACAGTTCCGCAAGAAGATGAAAGAGGGTATCCGTCTGTTTGCCCACTATAAAGAGGCAGATGAAAAGAAAATCGACAGTTTCCTCTCCTCCGTTTTTTATCTGAGTATCGATACCGCAAAGGGAGAAGAATATATATATGTAAAAAAGAAACTGAGCGAACTGAACAAGAAATTCAATCTTGGACATAACTATATTTTTTATCTCTCCACTCCTCCGTCCCTCTACCCTATCATTCCAAAATTCTTATATGGACAGGGACTTACATTACAACAAAAGGGCTTCCGGAGGATTATTATCGAAAAGCCTTTCGGACATGATCTCTCGTCGGCTATTGAGCTCAATAAACAATTGCTGGAGTTTTTTCAGGAGGATCAGATCTATAGGATCGACCACTATCTGGGTAAGGAGACGGTACAAAATATGTTGGTAACCCGTTTTGCGAACGGCATTTACGAACCACTTTGGAATCGAAACTATATTCAGCATGTGGAAATAACGGCAGCCGAGAGTGTGGGTGTGGAAGATCGGGGCGGTTATTATGATGGATCAGGCGCACTGCGCGACATGATCCAGAACCATTTGCTTCAAGTGTTGTCGTTAGTAGCCATGGAGCCTCCGAATAAAATAACGCCTGAAGAGATCCGCTATGAAAAGATGAAAGTCTTCCGCTCCCTGCGTCCCCTGGGTAAAACCGACCTGAAAAAGAATGTGATCCGCGGACAATACACCGAAGCAACCGTACGGGGAAAACATTACAAGGGATATCGCGAAGAAAGCAATGTAAAACCTGATTCCCGCACAGAGACTTATGCCGCAATGAAGATTTTTATCGACAACTGGCGTTGGGAAGGAGTACCCTTTTATATCCGTACGGGGAAACGACTGCCCACACAGGTATCGGAAGTAGTCATCCATTTCAGGCCATCGCCGCAAAGGTTGTTCAAAGCAGCCGAAGGGACAGTTCATTCCGATAACCAACTTATCCTGCGTATCCAACCCGATGAAGGTATTCTGCTAAAGACCGGGATGAAAGTGCCGGGTAGTGGCTATGAAGTGAAATCTGTCAATATGGATTTTCATTATTCGGACTTGAACGACCATTATATACCCAGCGCCTATGAAAGATTGATACTCGACTGTATGGCAGGGGATAATATGCTTTTTATGCAGGGTGCCGCAGCCGAAGTGACATGGAAATTCGTACAACCTATCCTCGACTACTGGGAAAACGACAAAGATGCACCTCTCCACGGTTATCCTGCCGGCTCCTGGGGCCCGGACGTGGCTGACGATCTGGTCGAAGGCAAAGAAAACACATGGCGATACCCATGCAAAAATCTGGCAGAAGACGGGATTTATTGTGAATTGTGAATTATGATTTATAATTTATGATATAGGATATGGGATCCTATAATTAGCTGCTGACAATTGGTAATTAGTAATTGATAATTGGTAATTGAAAAAAGGATGTACATACAAATTTTTAAAACGAAAGACGACTTGAACCGGGTATTTACAGACAGGCTAAAAGAAATCATTTCTGAAAAAGACACAATTACGGTCGCACTGTCGGGAGGTTCTACCCCAAAATCATTATTCGATTATTGGGCACAACTGCCGGAAGGTGAAATCAACTGGAAAAAAGTTAAATTCTTCTGGGGTGATGAGCGTTGTGTTCCGCCATCCGACGATGAAAGCAATTACAAAATGACAAAAGAACATCTGTTCAATTTCGTACCGGTACCCCACGAAAATATTTTCCGTATCCATGGAGAAAACGATCCCGGATCCGAAGCCGTAAGGTATGGCAAACTACTCTCCGGGGAGTTAGAAACGACTAATAGTGTACCTTCTTTCGATGTTTTGATGCTGGGAATGGGAGACGACGGACATACCGCTTCCATTTTCCCTCATGAGATAATACTCTGGGATAGCCCTGGGAATTGTGTAACTGCTACTCACCCCGTAAGCGGGCAAAGACGGGTGAGCCTCTCCGGTAAAGTAATCAATGCGGCAAGGGACATCTTTTTTCTGGTGACCGGAGAAAACAAAGCAGAGAAAGTAAAAGAGATCATAGAACAACCCGACAAAGCCGCAGAGAAATATCCGGCTGCACTGGTACGACCGGAGTCGGGAAATCTTTATTGGTTCCTTGACGCCCCAGCGGCCAAATTACTTAAATACAAACCAGGCACTTAACCGCTGAGCCACTTAACCTCTCAGGCACTTTCCCTCTTTCCCACATCACACCATCCCCCTTGCCTTTATCTCCAGGTACTTATTGATGCTGTCGATGGTCAGGTTTTCAGGGGAGGAAAGCAGACACTGAATGCCGTGTCGGTTCAGTTCCTTCACGATCAGCCGTTTTTCAAAAGCAAATTTCTCTGCAATAATCTTATCGTATACTTCATTCAGTTTTTCGGCTTTTTTGTCAATCAAGCGGTTCAATTCTGTATTTTTGAAGAATATCACAATAAGTAAATGGTTTTTGGATATCGCTTTAAGATAGGGAAGTTGCCGTTGCAATGCATCGGTCGTCTCAAAATTGGTATAAAGGATCAACAGGCTCCGTTGTGTAATACTTTGCTTGATCTCTACGTATAACCGGTTGAAATCGCTCTCAAGAAAGTCGGTTTCAATACGGTACAATGCATTCATGATTTTTTGCATTTGTCCGGCTTGCCGGTTAGCAGGAACACGATCTTCTACTTTTTTGGAGAAAGTAAATAGTCCTGCCTTGTCCTGCTTCCTGATAACAATATTACTTAGTGCCAACGTAGAGTTGATAGCCCAATCCAGCAGGGTCATTCCACCGAAAGGCATTTGCATGCTCCGTCCCTTATCAATTAGCATGTAAACCGGTTGCGATTTCTCTTCCTGATATTGATTTACCATCAATCCTCCCTTTTTGGAAGTCGCTTTCCAATTGATGGTACGGATATCATCCCCCTGTACATACCCTTTGATTTGTTCAAATTCCATCGTATGCCCGATCCGACGGATTTTCTTTAATCCATACTCAAACGGATTATGCGAAAAAGCAATCAGGTCATATTTTTTCATCTGGATGAACGAGGGATAAGCTGCCACCGTGGCATTTTCCGAAAAAATATAACGCCGCATAGCCAGGCGAAGAGGGGTAAGCACAGAAACATTGAGTTTTCCGAACAGGTATTCACCCCGTTGCACAGGGCGTAGAGTGTATTCATACTCTTTCTCCGCAAATTTCCCGATATCACTTTCCATTAAAAAGTCACGCTTCTGGTATTGATAGGGAATTTCGTCAATAATATGCAGACGCACGGGAACAGGATAATGATTGTGGATTTTTATCCGGACTATATTTTCATCACCGTTCGAGAGCATCTCAGGCAAAACCCGCGATGAAGAAATATTATCCTTTCCCGAAAAAAGAACGAATATATCCACCAAAAGTAGCAGTAATAAAACTATAAGCAGCCCTACAGCCACAGGATACAACCAATCCACAAAAAATGAAATGAAAGAGAGCACTGCAATACCGAGCAGCGACCAATAAAACACATGGTTTATATATAGCGATTTCAATATCTTCATTATCTTCTCATTTCATCAGGGATATGCAGGAAACGGGTTACTTTATCGAGGGACTTCTATACCGGCTACGATCTCCGCAATGATCTGTTCCGCTTTCAAACCTTCCATCTCTTTCTCGGGCGATACAATCACACGATGGCGCAATACCGGAACCACTACATCTTTAATGTCTTCAGGGGTCACAAAATCACGTCCATTGAGAGCTGCCATTCCTTTAGCGGCATTCAAAATTGCGAGAGAGGCACGCGGTGATGCACCCAGATAAAGCAAGGGTGTCTGGCGTGTTTGCTGGACAATATTCGCAATATAGGCCATCAAGTGACTTTCCACGATAACCTCACGCACCAATAACTGGAACTTCACAACCTGGTCTCCCGACATCACATTGCTGATATTCTCGATTTTATTAAAACCTTTTGTTTCATGCTCCCTGCGGATGATCTCAAACTCTTCGGACAAGTTGGGGTAATCGACTACTATCTTGAAAAGAAACCGGTCTAACTGTGCTTCCGGCAAACGGTAAGTGCCTTCCTGTTCAATGGGATTCTGTGTAGCGATCACAATAAATGGCGCTTCCATACGATATGTGTCACCGTCGAGGGTAATCTGCCGTTCTTCCATCACTTCAAACATAGCTGCCTGTGTTTTGGCCGGCGCACGGTTTACTTCGTCCACCAGGATAAGGTTGGCGAAGACAGGGCCTTTCCGGAACTGGAAATCCGAGGTTTTCATATCGAAGACCGATGTTCCGAGAATATCGGATGGCATCAGGTCGGGTGTAAATTGTATCCGGCTGAAAGAGGTATCCACCGCCTTTGCCAAAAGTTTCACAGCAAGTGTCTTGGCAATGCCCGGCACACCTTCCAGAAGCACATGGCCATTGGCAATCAGCGCAACCAGCAGATAATCAATTAATTTATCCTGTCCCACAATCACTTTTTGCAGTTCCGCCCTCACGGCATCCATCGTATTCCGCAACTCGCTTAAATCGATCCTCGATTCAAACCGGATATTCTCTTCTACATTTTCGTTCAACTCCATATCTTTTATTGTTGAATTGTTTAATCATTATTACTTGTCCCACATCCCACATCCCACATCCCATATCCCATATCCCATATTCCAAATCCCATATTCCAAATCCCACATCCCAAATTGGCACATTAACTCCCCTCCCAAAACCGATCTATCAATGTGCTCAGTTGTATAAGTTGTTGTTTACTGCACTGAGGCTGATGATTTACCTTTTCAATTAAAGAAAAAATCTCTTTGATCAGTTCCTCCTCTTTCCCTGACTTGAGGCATAACCGTTGAATCAGCTTATCTTCAGGCAGCTGCGTATCCATATTATAGGTTCTCCGCACCCTATCCAGAAAATAAATAATCTTTTTTCGGGCAATATCAGAAGTATTTCCTTCCTGAAAATAGAGATTTCCTATTGTTTGTACAAACTCAACAGTGGTATTCTTCACCGGTTTTATGACAGGCACAACGCGTTGTTTACGTTTGGCCGTAAAAAAAATAAAACCAATCAGTCCGTAAACAAAGATCAACCATGTCATCCGTAACGCCGGATATTTAAAGATAACGCTCAACTGGCTTCTTTGCAACCTTTCATTATGTTGTTGTGAAGCAACGAACCACACTACCGGCTGGTCGGGAAGATAACTTAATACCCTTTCTGCATACTCCTGCAACGCCTCGCCCGACATCAACGAATAATTAGAAAAAGCAACCGGTTGATTATGCAGAAGGATTTTACCCTCCCCGAATCTGAATTCCATAAAACTAATGTATTCCGACTCATTCGGTAACGTCATATAGCCCAGCGCTGTGGAGAATGTTGTATCAGCATGCACAAAAGCGTACTGTCCAAAAACCGGAGAGTAAATGTATTCATCATCATCCCATTCCTCTCTTGAGAATTTAAGTTTCATCCCGGGCCTGTCGCCAATGTGAGAATTAAAAAGAACCGGAAGACTATATGAGACGTACTCGCAAATAGCCTGTAACGTATCGGTTAAATAAGGATCAAATCCATCGGACGCAATAAAAAGCATGCTACCTTGTTGGACAGCATTCAATATTTTGTTAGTCGAAATCTTATCTATATATACAGATTCCCTGATGAACAGGTAGGTCTCTTTCGGTGTATCCAGGCTGTCCTGATGTTGAAAATATTCAAAGGGACTTTTACTGTAACGAACAACACTGTCATCGAACAAACGATCGATTTCCTGATTCAACACATACAGGTCCAAAGGCTTTTTCTCATCCAGATAGTAGCTTGGCGACCAATCCAACGGCTTCTGGCGTGTCTGGTCGATCACAATCATCACGGCAATGAGTACCGCAAAAACCAATAGATATGTCTTTAGCGCCCTACTCATTGTTCAATTCTGTTTTTATATGACGCAGGAATGTTTCCCGGGCTTTCCGGTACTCCGAATCGTTAATAGAAAACCCGCCATACCAGATATAGTTATACAGATAGGAGAGGTATCTGAATTGTTCCTGCAATATCTTATCCTTAATTTCGGAGAAATAATCTATATTCGTTTTGTCGGGATTCCACCGGATAATATTATTGTCAGTATAAGATCTAAGCACCCATAAATAAAGCAACCGGACAGACTGGCGTGTATCACCTTGCTGCTCAGCCTCACTGAGGAGGGCTTCAAAATTTGCTTCGTGGATATGCTCCTCCACATTTGAGAGGGTGACGGCCACCGTTTCGTTTTTCTTTTCAAAGAACCAGCGCCCACGGTGATTCATGAACAGGCGGACAACAATATATAACGCCACCAAAAAAATCACCACCAGCACAATATCCAATATTTTATCTGACAGGTTGTTGATTGATGAAACGTCGGGGATTCCGAAAAGCTTCCGTATCCACGCCGAGATCATTTCCTTGAGTCGTTGGAAAAAACTTTTATTGATATTCCGCTCATAATTCAATGCGTCGTCCGATGCATACCTTTCAGCAAGATAGCCGTCGAAATACCGCATAGTGCCCAGCAAAGAGGTATCTCCCGGAATCACATTAATAATGCTGTCCCGTTGGAACCGGGTCAAACTATCCGGATCAATAAATGTAGGTTCCAATATAATATGCAGGGAGTCGGCATCCGTTTCTTCAATTGGTGCGACAACGCTATCCTGCGGAGAAACTTCAAAAAATGAGATAAATCCGGCAATAAATACGACAATCAAAAAATTATTCCACATTCTGTCCTATTAGATCTATTTCCGATAACGCCTGGGTGTGATACCGCTGTTCCTGCATACTGTAATAAACAATACCCTGGTTCACTGTTAAAATATTGGACAATATATATGACAAGACAAACGACACTATGTACAAAATAGATATATAAGTCCCAAAATCTGCACTCAACTCCTCATTTCCTGTTGTAAATAATGAAAACATCATAAATATATAGGGGATCATCGTCACCATACCCTGCAGAATGCTCAATATAAAATAGATGACTACCGCCGATCCTATAATATGCCAAAACTTTTTTGAAAACAGAATTTTCCATCCTTGCCGCATCGCATCGGTAAAGGATACTTCATTGAGAAGATATACATAGAATGTCTGCGTAATCCAGACCGTCGCAACAGGTATAAGCAGGATCAGGATAAAGACACCCACTACCAGCAAGACCAAGACACTTGCCAACAAAGTCGCCACGATAATAAGCGGAAAGAATGTAACCAGCGAATAAAGACCAAACCGGATAATCCTGGGTAAGAATTTCCTGATCCGTTCAAAAATCTCTGACGAAGTAAAATCCTCTCTCCCTGTCTCTTCAATCAACCCCAGATAAACGACAGGATAGCTCACAGCAAAAATAGAGAAGAGGATACTCAGCACTATCATCATGATCAACATGGAAACAAACAGAACAGGATTATCTGAGAAATAATAACTTATGTCATATCCGATACCGTCATTGACACTACTAAACAGTGCTGTAAAAAGATCGCGAAAAACAAAGAAATAGATTACACAGAGTAAAATCAGAATACCGCCTGTGATTACAATATAATTCCCGAAAAAATTCTTCCAGTAACTTTTAAAAAATGCTATAGTGTCGATGATATAACCACTGAAATCCCGTTGTTTATATAACTGAAACATATATATAGTTTTAAATTAATTCATTGTTTTTCAGACTTCTTTGCCACCATAAACGGATAAACCATATAGTAGAAAAAAATGAATGAAAAAGAGCCCAGAATAATCACCAGATTTACCGACAGAGGCATACTGCCGGAGAGCCTCGTCACAAAGCCTTCTATAAAACCTGCCGCCACAAAAAACGGCATGGTACTCAATATGATATATAAACTCTCTTTGAATCCTTTCTGAAAAGAAGTGAAGCGCGAATAGGTTCCCGGAAAAAGGATGGACGCCGCTACCACAAATCCTGCAGCAGTTGCCACGATAATACTGAATATCTCCATGGCGCCATGAAGCCAGATACCCTGTAAACTTTCAGCAAAAACATCGTGCTCATAAAAGAAATATTGAAATGCACCTATCATGATCCCGTTCGACATGGCAATATAAAACGTAGGGACACCCGCCAGCACTCCGAAAATAAACGCCCGTAATGCTACATAAATATTGTTTACAGTAATTCCGATAAAAGATCCCATACGTCCACCCGACTTATACACTGCCATCGGATCACCTTTCTCAATATTTTCCAATGTCATATTCACATATTCATCACCAAGGATCAGGCGCACAAAAGTATCGTCATATTTTGCAGAAACGGCACCAAGGATGGTGAAAAACAGAAACATCACAAACGCGAACCACATCGTTTTTCTATATTTGTGCATCAGGAGGGGAACGTCGGTTTTAAAGAATTTCCACAACCTGTTCCTTTCGAGGCGTTTCGTTTTATAAATTTTACGGTATATTTGTGAAACCAAAAAATTGAGGTAATCGGTCGTCCTGCTTTTTGGATAATAGGTCTGGGCAAAAGATAAGTCGTTGAGCAAATGGATATAAAGGTTAGCCATCTCATCCGGGTTCTGAGGGTGATCAGAGGCTAACAACTGCTCAAATTCCAGCCACTTGCTTTTATTTTGCTTTATGAATGCGACTTCCTTCATATAGTTCGCTAAATTAATGATAAAATGTCAAAGTTATACATTACTACTACACAAAATGTACCGCTTTTTTTCACTCCCGCATCGATAGGCGAACGGATGCTGGGATATATCATCGACATGATCGTAAAAGCTTCCTACGTCATCAGCCTATATTACCTGTTCAGATACCTGAAATTATTGGATGTATTTATCAACATGGAAACATGGGGGCAGATTGCACTATTTCTGGCGATATACTCTCCTGTTGCATTTTATTCGCTCGTAAGTGAGAGTTTAATGGAAGGAAGAACCCTGGGAAAGATGGTGGTCAAGACGCGGGTAGTAAAAATCGACGGTTACCAGGCATCATTTACCGATTATTTCACACGATGGATATTCAGGTTGGTCGATATTGATATGGGATTTGTGCCGGGTGTATTATTTATGCTGTTTACCCGGCACACACAACGACTTGGCGACCTGACCGCAGGGACAGCCGTAATTTCTGAAAAATCGAAATACAACCTGTCCCATACTATTCTGGCAGATATAAACGGAGATTATGAGCCCTATTTCTCAAGGACTCAGATGCTGCAATTTAACGATAATGACATGCGCATCATCAAAGAAAATGCCCTCTATGCTATTCAAAACAGGGACGCGGCTTTAATGGAGAGGCTTACGACAAAAATTGAAGAGGTAATCCGTATTAAGCACAAATTCCCGACCCAGGAAAATTTATCCGGAAAGTAATCGAAGATTATAACTACTATACCGGAGAATAGACAAAAAAGATGTCCCGGACTATCTCACCGTTTTGATCCTGTAGGCACAAGCCACTTTCCCCTTTTCCATATTGGCCAGTTTGCCTTTCACCATCCTTTTACGAAGAGGAGATATCTTGTCGATAAACAGGATACCCTCTATATGATCATATTCATGTTGGATCACCCGTGCCATATAACCGGAGTATGTTTCATCGCGCGGCTGCAGGTCCTCATCTATATACTGAATACGGATTTGGCTTTCACGGGATACCTTCTCATGAATGCCGGGTATACTCAGACATCCCTCTTCCGAAGAATCCAACTCCCCACTCCGTTCAATAATATGGGCATTAATAAATGCCTTTTTAAAATCCTTGAATTCAGGATGCCCGTCATCGGCAAGCGGGGAGAGATCTACAACAAAGATACGGTCTTCCAGTCCCACCTGCGGACCGGCAAGCCCTACCCCGTCGGCACCATACATGGTCTCGAACATGTTATCGATCAATTCCTTTAAATTGGAATAATTTTCAGGATCAATATCCTGTGCCACTTTTCGCAAAACCGGGTGTCCGTAAATATATATAGGTAAAATCATAATCAACTAATCAAATCCGAAAAACGCTTTTCACTCTTAACTTTTAACTTTTCATTTTCCACTCATTATTCTTCTGCTTTCCATATAACCCTGCAGGATAATGGCAGCACTGATTTCATCGACCAACTCTTTATTTTGACGATCTTTCTTTTTCAATCCGGCATCTCTCATTGCCTGTTCGGCCATTTTGGATGAAAACCGCTCGTCCCAATATTCCACGGGAATTTGAGGATATAATTTTTTCAATCGGTTTACGAAAGGCTCCACCCTTTTCATATTTTCCGAAGGTTCATTGTTCATCTGTTTGGGTAGCCCCACCACAATACACGACACATCCTCCTTTTGAAGATACTCATTCAGAAAATCAAAAATTTTGGATGTCTCCACTGTAGTCAGACCATTGGCAATGATCTGCAGCTGATCGCTCACGGCTATACCCGTACGCTTTTTCCCATAATCGATAGAAAGAATGCGACCCATAACCTTAAGGAGCATCAAATGTGCGTCTGCGTAACTCGAAATCGCGTCCAAGATATTTCTCCCTTACTACCGGATTGGCAGCCAGCTCTTCGGCCGTACCCTGAAACAACACCTTCCCTTCAAAAAGCAAATAAGCACGGTCGGTAATACTCAACGTCTCATCCACATTATGGTCGGTAATAAGAATACCGATATTTCGATATTTCAATTGGGCTACAATCGATTGGATATCCTGTACAGCAATCGGGTCGATACCGGCAAACGGTTCATCGAGCATAATAAATTTCGGGTCGATAGCCAGACAGCGGGCTATCTCAGCCCGGCGGCGTTCACCACCCGAAAGCCGGTCACCTGTATTCTTCCTCACCTTCCCCAGTCCGAACTCATCGATGAGGCTTTCCAATTTATCTTTTTGTTCCTGAGGTGATTTATCGGTAAATTCCAACACCGATCTGATATTATCCTCCACTGTCATTTTCCGAAAAATAGATGCCTCTTGCGCCAGATAACTAATCCCGTGCTGGGCCCGTTTATAGACCGGGAAGCGGGTGATATTCTGCTTTCCTATAAATATTTCTCCTTCATTCGGCACAATCAACCCTACTGTCATATAGAAAGTAGTTGTCTTACCGGCTCCGTTTGGACCGAGTAGCCCGACGATCTCACCTTGCTTTACATCGATGGAGACATGATTTACCACCGTCCGCTTACCATACTTCTTCACCAGATTATCGGTACGCAACGTCAACGATTCTTCCTGCTGCAGGCTCTCCTCCGCTGTTGTATTTACCCCTTCAGTCTCAACGCCGGGGACTATGCCTTCTCTCGTTTCGTCCATTTACTCGAAATATTTTTGCAAAGTTAGGAAAAAGTTGGAAGATAGGAGACACAGATAACAGAAAGGTTGTAAAATTCACAGTTTTAAGAGTGAAAAACCGATCAGAATGGGATATGGAGAAAGGTGCCTTATTCAAAAAGGAAAAACATAGAGGAGCCAATTATTCAACGCTTTGGTTCAGGGGTTTGTGATCCATTAAAAGGATTGAAGAAATAGATATCCTCCTTTTCATACAGCGGGATCTGCAACTTCAGCCGTTCCAGATAATCGTCATAATCGTTATTCTGCCCCCATGCTGCTTCGGATAAGGCAGTGATACGGGGAAAAGTCATAAATTCAAACCTTGCGGGTGTAGCAATGACTTCTGTCCACAAATTGGCCTGCATACCGACAACCTGCTCAAGACGACCTCCCTTCACCCATTTTTCCGGAGTGAAGGAATATGCTTTCTTCAGATCTGCAAAGTTACCGCTCCATCGGCGACCGACAGCATGGGTAGAATCCTGTACAAAATCAAAATAATAGGGTATTCTCGGACATAAAACCACCTTATAATCTTTCTCAAGTGCTTTTTCCAACTGTGCGGGTTGGTCGTGCCGCCACCAAAAAATCAATGTTTTTTCAGAAGGGAGCGATATATCAGCCATCTCGTCCCATGCCAGTATCTTATTGTTCATGGCAAAAAGAGAGTCGGCCATACGCACCATAAAATATTTTTCCACCTGCGGTAAATCCTTCAAATTATGTTTTGCCATAAGGGTTTTAATCCCTTCATTATGATTCCATGCCTCATTACCGAAATGCACTTCGTCGCCTCCCAGATGGATCATCTCCGAAGGAAAGAGCACATTCACCTCTTTCAGGATATCGGTGAGATATTGATATGTACCTTCATTTCCCGGATCAAAAGTAAATTCAGGATATCTTTCCGATCCGCCGCCGCTAAATTGGGGATAGGCACGGTTGGCAGCACGGGCATGTCCCGGCATGTCGATCTCGGGAATTACTACTATCTTCCGCTCTGCAGCATATTGCACAATCTCCCTTATCTCTTCCTGTGTGTAGAACTGTGGTGCGGCATCACTATCACTATGATTTCCTATTCCGCCGATATAGCCAAGAAGAGGGTATTTTTTTATTTCTATGCGCCAGCCGGGTTCATCGGTCAAATGCCAATGGAAACGGTTCAGTTTGTAAAAAGCCATCCAGTCCAATAGCTGTTTTACCTTTTCCTTACCGAAAAAATGCCGTGATTCATCCAGCATAAACCCACGCCACTCATAGCGCGGCGCATCTTCAATATTCCAGCAGGAGATCGAATTGTCTTCAGATGCAGAAATGAGATGTAACAGCGATGTAATTCCCCGGAAAATACCTTCTTTGTCGCCAGCGGAGAGAGTGACACCTTTGGGTGACATCTTCAGGGAATATCCCTCCTTATTGTTTCCGGCTCTATTCTCTTTCAGTAACGATATGGATCGGCTTCCGGGTTGGGATTGAATGGAGAGCGGCAACCTTTTCATGTCGAACAATATTTTCTGTAAGAAAAGGGCTTCGTCAGAAAACGATGGATCGTTAATGTATACCGTTGTCTTACTGTCCAATAGAAATGAGCCGGTGACTTCCTGATAGGATCCGGGCAATGGAATTATAGGAGGCGTCGCCTGTGCTCGTAACGATTGCGCTGCTAAAGAGAAAAGGAGCAAGAATAACACATTTATCTTCATATAACCAAAACATTTATTTTTATTCTGAAATAATCACTGTCGACTGGTCCATTTGCCCGGCAACGGGTGGATTCATTTTTGCCAATTCCACCTCAATGCGACCGATCTCCGGAAATGCCTCCTTCACTCTCCGTAAAATACGGTATGCTGCATTTTCAATCAATTTGGAAGGTTTTGCCATCTCCTCTTTTACCAAACCATATACTTCCGCATAATTGACCGTATCCTTAATGTCATCGCTGATACAGGCCTCTGATAAATCGGCTGAGAAGCGCAATGTCACGGAAAAATTATTTCCGTGAATTGTCTCATGTTCCAATACACCATGGTAAGCAAAAAAATACATATTTTTTAATTCGATAGATGTCTTCATTGATTTATTCTTCTTATCAGGAACTCAATTATGGGAATATTTCGTTATATTTGTTGTTCTGAATACAAATATAATGAAAGCAAATTTATAATCATATGAAGACAACCGAAATTCCCAAAAGACTTTCAGCCATAAGGCAATTTATGGAGGAGAAACAACTCGATCTATTCATCGTTCCCAGTACTGATGCCCATCTGAGTGAGTACCCGCCCAAGCACTGGGAATCCAGAAAATGGATCAGCGGCTTTACCGGTTCCGCAGGAACGGCTGTAGTCGCAAAAGATAAAGCAGGCGTATGGACGGATTCGCGCTATTTCCTTCAAGCGGCCGACGAACTGAAAGATACGGGATTCGAATTGTTTAAAATGGGACAACCGGACACACCCGATATGACGGATTGGATCATTGAGCAGGCCGGCACCGGCGGGACAGTGGGAATCGACGGATTGGTTTACGCAGCCTCCGATGCAAAAGCCCTAAAAACAAAACTCGATGCAAAAGGGATTCGATTGGAAACCTCCCTTGATCCTTTTGCAACCATATGGAAGGATCGTCCGGAAATTCCTGAAAACAAAGTCTTCACTTTGCCTGACAGCGTAGCCGGGGAACCAGTTACGAGCAAGATCGCCCGTATCAATGCCGAATTGAAAAAGGTGGATGCGGACGGCTTGATCATAGTAACCCTCGATGCGGTAGCATGGACTTTTAATCTTCGGGGAAACGACGTGGATTACAACCCCGTAGCAGTTGCATATGGCTACGTTTCGGAGAAGGAGACAGTACTGTTTATCGATCCCGAAAAGTTGACCGATGAAGTAGCTAAGACGTATAAAAAGCAAGGGATTAAGATTACCGACTATAATGATATTTTCGAATATGTCGCCGGATTACCGGAAAATAACACTGTCTGCATTACCGGTAATAAAATCAATTATAAGTTGCTGCAAACTATCCCTTCCTCATGCAAGATTGTGGACGTACCGTCGCCCGTGGATCTGATGAAGAGCATAAAGAACGAAACTGAATTAAAAGGATTCAGGAATGCCATGATCAAAGACGGTGTGGCACTTGTGAAATTCTATATGTGGCTGGAAAAGGCCGTTCCCGCAGGAGAAGTGACAGAAATGACCGTGGAGGAAAAGTTGCATGAGTATCGTTCTCAACAGGATCTCTTTGTAGGCGACAGTTTCGGCACTATTGCCGGATATGCGGGGAATGGCGCCGTTATTCATTATCATGCTTCTCCCGCAACCTCCCTACAGGTGCAGCCGGAAGGATTATTGCTGATCGATTCCGGTGGCCAGTACAAAGACGGAACGACCGATATCACCCGCACGGTGACTGTCGGTAAGTTAAGCCGACAGATGAAAAAAGATTATACCCTAGTGTTGAAAGGACATATTGCCCTGGCTACCGCTATCTATCCCGAAGGGACACGTGGGTCGCAACTTGATATCCTTGCCAGAAAAGCACTGTGGGAAAACGAGCTCACTTACTGGCACGGTACCGGACACGGCATCGGACATTTCCTCAACGTTCACGAAGGGCCTCAAAGCATACGTATGGAAGAAAACCCGACTCAGCTCAGGCCGGGAATGGTTACTTCCAACGAGCCGGGGGTATATCGTGCCAACCAGTATGGTATCCGCATAGAGAACCTGATTGTCACACAAGAGTACAAGAAGACCAAAGAGTTCGGCACTTTTTATAATTTTGAAACCATCACGCTTTGTCCTATCGACACCAAACCGATAGTCAAAAAGCTACTCACCAAAAATGAGATCAAATGGCTCAACAATTATCATAAAATGGTGTTCAAAAAACTCAAAAGATATCTGAACGAAGAGGAAAGAGCATGGCTGAAGCGTAAAACAAAAGCGATATAATTTGAGAATTAGGAATCAGGATTTGAGATTTAGCTGTGCTGATTTTGGTTCCGCCGGACGTTGTTTCAATTCAAAGATTCAAAGATTCAAAGATTCAAAAATTTAAAGATTTAAAGATTCAAAGATTTAAAGATTTAAAAAATTGGTAATTGGTAATTGGTAATTAGTAATTTTTCAAACAAATGCCCCTTATAAAATCAGTTCGCGGTTTCACACCTGAAATCGGTGAAAACACTTATATGGCAGAAAATGCCACTATTATCGGAGATGTGATCATCGGCCGTGATTGCAGTATCTGGTTCAATACCGTGTTGCGCGGTGATGTGAACTCCATTCGTATCGGAGACCGGGTGAACGTACAGGATGGTACAGTTATTCATACCTTGTATCAGAAGTCGGTATCAATCATCGGGAATGATGTATCCATCGGTCATAATGCAGTTATCCACGGTGCTGAAGTGAAAGACGGTGCACTTATTGGCATGGGCGCTATCGTGCTCGATCATGCTGTGGTAGGCGAAGGGGCCATCATCGCTGCCGGCTCTGTAGTGCTCAGCGGCACACAAGTGGAGCCCGGCAGCATCTATGCCGGTGTACCGGCCAAATTCGTCAAGAAGGTCGATCCGGAGCAATCCAAGGAGATGAACCAGAAAATAGCCGGCAACTATTTAATGTACGCAAGTTGGTTCACCTCAGATCCACGAACTTGATTGCCTTCCGGCTCGTTTCGGGATACTTAATTTTGGCAATATACTCCGGAGAAGCAAACTGGATAGTGGGTGCTACCCGCACACGGGAGCGGAAGAGATCTTTCAATTCCTTTTCAAACTTTTCCGACGGATGTTCGCAACCCACCCGCACCACGATCTCATCAGTACCCAGATCATTGGTATAGACATCTATAATATAATCCTTTACTTGTGGTATATTGTCGAGCACATCGTAAAGCGCCGGCGGATAGAGCGAAGTGCCTTTAAATTTGATTAGTTGGCCTTTCCTCCCTACGAGAGGACTCAACCGGATGCTGTTCCGCCCGCATGCACAAGGCGAAGTGTAATGACAGCAAATGTCTCCCGTCCGGAATCGTAAAAGGGGCATCCCTGTAACACCCAAGGTAGTAATGGTAACTTCTCCCGGTTCTCCTTCGGGTACCGGATTCCCGGCATTATCCAGAAACTCGGTGATAATCAGTTCGGGTTGCTGATGTCCACCGTTCTGATGCTCACATTCGGTAAACGATGCCTGCATCTCGGTCGAAGCATAAGTACTCAAGAGCATGGGTACATGCCATTTCTCATGGATACGCTGTCCCAACGTATTCAGCGTGAGATCGGGATTGCGGAGATTCTCGCCGATGCAGATAGCTTTCTTTAACGAACTTGCATTATAATCGATACCGTTCTGCTCGGCATAGTCAATCAGTTTGAGAAGAAACGAGGGTACCACCATACAAAATGTGGGTTTAACGGTACGAATACTATCCCATTGCAGTTGTGGTATTCCGTTTCCAACCCGTATAATTCCCGCACCAAGCATACGGGCACCCATATAATACGCCAATCCGGCCATAAACCGACGATCGTTTTTACAGTTACATGAGATACAATATTTATAGGACAAAGGTAAATAAATAATAACTGAATTTTTATAAAATCAGATAGAACTTATTTATTATGAAAGCCGGAATTCCCTATCTCTCATGAGCTGTCCCTGTTCGGTTGGCAGCCACCATTTTATATAATTGATCGTTAGGGCGGATCTTTTCATTGGTCCTGATGGAGAAACGATCCCCTTTCACCGCTTCGGGAACGGTTACCAGATCTACCCTGATATCATCGGCAGTAACAAAGACGGCACCGGTGGTAGGGCCGGTAATCAGCAGTTCGTCTCCCGGTTTCACCGATTGGGTTTCCACCAGAAACTCCGTTACGCCAAGTTTACCAAAGTGCTTGATGGCTTTTCCTACATACACTTTCCGTTTTGTAGCACCCGATCCGTAACGGTGTGTCCACTCTCCCAATCGTTGTCCGAGATAATATCCATCCCAGAATCCCCGGTTGAATACAGTGGAGAGACGCTCATTCCAGTCGTTTATCTTCTCCTCTGTATACGTGTCATTACAGTAAGCCTGTACCGCCTCCTTGTAGCATGATGTCACCACCCGGACATATTCCGGCCCCCTTGCACGGCCCTCAATTTTAAACACCCGCACGCCGGCATCCATCATTTTATTCATAAAGTGGATGGTCTTGAGATCTTTGGGCGACATGATATACTCATTATCGATTTCCAATTCTATCTCACTGGTTTTATCCTTCACGACATAGCCTCGCCGGCAAATCTGGTTGCAGGCACCCCGGTTGGCTGAAAGATCCTTTTCATGCAGGCTGAGGTAACACTTCCCCGAAACCGCCATGCATAAAGCACCGTGACAAAACATCTCGATACGGATCAACTCCCCTGACGGTCCTTTGACTTGCCGGGCCACTATATCACGATAGATAGATGCCACCTGGCCCATATTCAGCTCACGTGCCAGCACCACCACATCGGCAAACTGCGCGTAAAATTTCAACGACTCGGTATTGCTAATATTCAATTGGGTGGATAAGTGTATCTCCACGCCAATACTCCGGGCATACATCAACACTGCCACATCTGCTGCGATGACGGCTGAAAGGTTCGCCTCTTTCGCAGCATCCACCACCTTCCGCATCAAATCCATGTCGTTGTCATAGATGATAGTGTTGACCGTAAGATAGCTTTTTATATTATGATCACGGCAAATAGCCGCGATATTGTGTAAATCGGCAATGGTGAAATTGTTGGACGATTTGGCACGCATATTCAACCCTTCGATGCCGAAATAGATGGAGTCCGCACCGCCCTGTATAGCCGCCGTCAGCGATTCATAAGATCCTGCCGGTGCCATTATTTCATAATCCTGAATATTCTTCATCCGTAAGCTGTAACTTGAGGACACAAAGGTACAAAAAATCAGCCAATCAGATAAAATATAAAACTCTCTGCATCACGATACGCCTGAGACATTACATCCTCTACCACCCCACCTATCATCGAACTAAGCATAGCTGAATTCAACCGTGATACGTAGGTCTTACCATCCTTTTTTTCATAGACCGAGATACGACAGGGCATCATGTTGGAATAAATGCGAAGAGTATCTTCCGACAAAAGCCGGTAAGCATAATCGGGCTTGCATAGTTCGATCACTTTTACCGGATTCACATCTTTACCGTTCTTTCTCATCGTTTCCTGCAGATCGTGAATGTAAATCACTTTCCATCCACTTTCCGTAATTATTTCGGAGAGCTTGCTTACGGTTTCTTCGAATCCGTATTTACTTTTACTCTCAAAAAACATCTGGTCCATCTTTTCCTGAATTTATGATTTTTTCAACAGTACCTCTTCGATAGCCTGCTTGAAAGCATCTTTTGGAAGTGCTCCCTGTGCCATCTGCGGAGCTTCGCCCATCGGAACAAAGAGCAAGGATGGTATACTCCGGATACCGAATTCGGCAGCCAGTTGCTGCTCTGCTTCCGTATCCACTTTGTAGATATAGATTTCACCGTCATATTCGTTGGCCAGTTCTTCTAGGATGGGAGCAACCATCTTGCAAGGGCCACACCAATCGGCATAAAAATCAATGATACAGGGTTTGTCACCCAAATAAACCCATTGATCGGGATTTTCTTCGAAATTGGCCACTTTCGTCAAAAAGTCGGCCCTTGTCAATTGAATTGTTTTTTTTGATGTTGTCATACTATCTTTTATTTTTATTACGTCCGTTTCACTATTGTTTGAATCGGCCTTCTGTGCAGCGTTACTACATGAAACCAGTATAAATGCCAGAGCTACAGCAGCCATTAAAAAATTTGTTTTCATTATATACTTCAATTAGTTATTGTTGAATATCTTGTTTTGCATCCTTTGTTTTTTTATCGCTTGAGAAAAGATCGAAAAGCAGATAACCTACCAATGCTCCGTATATCATCATCCTATATGGGTTGGAAGTGATAGGACATGTTCCACTCAGACATCCCACGTAATGGTAATAAATATATCCGACCAATGCACCGACTAATATTCCGGCCATCCTCAACCAATGTTTCTTAAAAAAATTTTTCATATATTTCTTTTATTGTCTAAATCCTTATCTTATCCCCAGCCACTTGATCACTTAACCACCTGACCACTTCTCCACTTTAATTGCCACAATCCAGAATACACTTCAACACATTCGAGAATCGCTTATCGCTAAGGGAATAGAAACTATTCTTTCCGCTTTTGCGACAACGGAGTATCCCTTTCGCCCGCATATCTGTCAGATGGTGTGATAGCAACGATTGCTCACAGTCCATTTGTTCCATTAACCCGGTCACCGATTTTTCACCGTCCCGGGTAAGCTGCATAATCACACACAAACGGGTTTCATTGGCCAACGCCTTCAGAATATAGGCCGCCTCTTCAAATTGAGAACGGTCTATCTTACTTCTTTCCAATATATCTGTCTCTTTTTCCATTTCCGTCATATTGAAAAAATTCAAACAAATATATGAACATATATTCATTTATTTTTGTTCGACAAAAATACAATTCTTTTTTTCTATTCCAAAATTTTATCTGATTATTTTATTGTGACACCATAGCCACTCAGCCGCTTAGCCACTTTTAAAACACTTTAATATAATAAGTCAATTTCACCCCGATCACACGGGAAGCCGAACGGGAAAAATAGGCTTGTTCGCTACGGCGACTGGTAAAAATATCTCCCAGTCCGAAATAGTAGCGTCCTTCCAGATCAAAATCACCGATACCGGTTTTCAATTCCATCCCTATTCCGGCAGCTAAACCATAATCCACCCGTTTCAGTTCATACACACCCTCGTATTGCATTCCCACCTCGACATCTTCATCCTCAGCCCTGAGCTCATCCAGATGATCAGACAACGCCTGGCTCATATCCTGCTTATCGCCGACCAGTAGGGATACCTGCGGACCGATATTCATTATAAAGCGTGTTTTTCCTCCCGCATAGATATGCGTCATAAATGGTATATCAATATAGTTCAGTGTCCTGCTGTAAGAGAAATCTGAAGCCGGGTCAAATTCCTCTTTCCATCCCCGTTGGGCATAGTTGATCTCCACAAGAAGTCCCAGATTTTTTTCAGAAATATATTTTGCCGACACACCACCAAAGCTTCCCTGCTTGAAAGCCAAAGGTACACCCGGCACAAAATCCACCTTTGAGAAAAGGCTTCCGCCACCGGCCCCCAGATACAGTTCACCTTTGAACACTTCTTTTTGGGCATATAGTGGAGAAATACTCAAAGAAAGCAAAAAAACTAGAACAACAAGGCTAAAAAAGGGTCTCATTGGCTTTTATCGGTTTTAATGATTCTTCCGTTCGTGCTATAATTAATAAAATAGAGTCCGGAATTGATGAAACCACCCCAATTATTGGGTCGTTCGAAATGGAACGGGAATTGGAGTGAATTTACATTCACCCGTTCTATATTTTGCTCGAAATTATTGCCATACCGCTGTAAAGCCGTCAGGAAAAACAAAGCAGTATCATAGCCCCACATACCGTAGCTGGGAAATGTTTCCAGAAGATCCCTGCCATACCACTTACGGAAATTGCTTTTGAAAGCCTCCACGTCACGGCTCTGTTCGTTAGCAAAGAAAGGAGCGAAGATATAAGTATTAAACAGGCTGTAATCTTCTTTCACATTAGAATAGGCTTGCCAGTCAGGATAACCGAACAGGCGGATGGCAAAGCCGGAATCAGACTCCTGCACTTTCCTCAATTCATCCGTTATCTGACGCAACAATCCGGAATCACCGCTGGTCGGCACAATCACATTCTCTTTACTTCTGCTCATCAACGCAAGGATTGTACTACTGAGTGTGGTTGTGGCGTTCAACGTTTCATATCTGACGTTATTCCTGCGAAGGTCGTTCTGCAACAGGGATATAAACTCATTTTTATCATTCGCACCTCCCTGCACAAAAATGATATTGGCATTGCGGAACGTCTGGAGGAAAACAGAAGCAGTTTTGATATAAGTCATATGTTGCACAGGATTTACCTGGAACAGGTTTCCGTTGTTCAGCACCTCTCCGTTACTCTGCGAGAACGGTACCACATATTTCATATTATGGGATCTGGAAAAATCTGAAAGCATCTTGATTTGTGCATCACTGACACCACCGATGATCAGATTGAGAGATTGCATCTCCATTGTACCAAGCAAACTTTGTAACTTCTGTGTGTCGTCTCCTTTGCCAATTTCAAAAACATACAATTCTATATTGGCTCCGTTGTTCTTCATTTTTTCCACCGCCAGAAGAAAACCTTCATAATACTCCTGAAGACGCAAATGAGAGCCTCTCGTCTCGTCCAGGAATGGTAACAGCAATCCCACTTTCATCACATTGACCCTTTCTGACGGAATCTGCTGGGTGAGCAATCGATTCGCTTCATTTGCATTCGATCTGGAATCATCCTCTACAAGAATCCTTTTTACCGGAACCAGCAACTCCATATTGCTCTTCAATCCCCCTTCAAGCATAGGATTCAACCGCTGGATTTCCTGTACTTCCACATTATAGCGTTTTGCAATACTGTAGAGAGTTTCTCCCCTGCTGACTTTATGGATAATGTTAGTGGTCTGTTCTTCATAAGGTAAGATTACCTCATACGATTCGAAAAAAGGAATGCGAATAGTTTTTCCTATCTGGAATGTCTCCACAGACAGTCCGGGGTTTGCCCTCATCACATCCTCCGGTTTCAGGGAATAGGTTTTCGATACGGAATAGAGCGTCTCTTTAGGAAGTATGGTATGGTAACGATAGTTCTCTTCTTTTTCCTGACTGATAACCCGCCGTTGCGGAATAGTAAGCACCTGTCCTTCAGCAATCCCCTCCCTGGCTCCCGGATTAAGACGGAATATCTCATCCACAGTAGTATGGTACATCTTGGCTATACCGTACACAGTCTCACCAAGCACTACGGTATGCTGGAATGTTGTATTCTGGTCTGCCGGTGGAGATTGAAAAGACTGAAAGGGACGGGGTGACTGGGAGGACTGGGGAACATTGGCACTCTGCGAAGGAGAAACTACTTGTCCTTTATTTTCACCGGCAACCGGGATCAATAGTTTCTGTCCGTTCTGCAGACCTCTTTCCGCTCCGGGATTATGACGAAGAATATCGGCTACCGACACCGAAAAAGTCCGCGAGATAGCATAGAGACCTTCTCCCGATTGAACGTTATATTCATAATAAGTTTGTCCATTCACCTCCACTGTTTTATACTTCAGATCCTGCGCTTGAAGTGAAAGGAGTGATATACCTAAGAAAAGTACGGTCCAGAATATTTTACTCAGATTAAACCTGTTATGCATCTTTTGTTTTAATTTAGATGAGCTGCTTAGGCAGCTTTAATGCACAAAAATAGAAATATTATTTGGATTTATACCTTTGTGGGGATCAAATGCGACAAGCAGTTTGACAGTAATTATAAGATTTTAAACACAATTAGGTTAGTTGCTAAAATGGCAACGGGTCATTCCCCTGTGGCACGAGGCCGGATGAAGAGAAGGATGAATCGGTGGATGAGTCAGCCGGTTTCGACTGGGCATTCATCCTCGAAGGACGCTCTACGTAATTCCTTCCCACAGCATAATCGTCCAGGTTTTGAAAACGGGCATACTCATTATCGAAGCGCATGCTGGCAATACCGGTAGGGCCGTTACGATGCTTTGCCACGATGATCTCAGCGATACCCACCAACGAATTGCCACGTTCGTCTTCAGTAATCCTGTAATATTCGGGGCGATGAATGAAACAAACAATATCGGCATCCTGCTCAATCGCACCCGACTCGCGCAGGTCGGCCAGTTGCGGTCTCTTACCTTCATGTCCCTGTCGTGATTCCACTCCACGGTTCAACTGTGACAGGGCAATAATGGGGATATTCAACTCTTTGGCCAATCCTTTCAATGAACGGGAGATCATACTCACCTCCTGCTCACGGCTACCAAAACTCATTCCACTTGCATTCATCAATTGCAGGTAATCGATGATCAGTATTTGCACACCATGTTCCCGGACTAACCGCCTGGCTTTGGTACGTAACTCAAATACCGACAAACTGGGCGTATCGTCGATATAAATAGGAGCATTATACAAGAACTTATGATTTTTATCGAGCCGTTCCCATTCATCTTCAGAAAGACGACCGCTCTTGATGCTCTCCCCTTTTATCTGGCATACGTTCACTATTAGCCTGTTCACCAACTGCACATTCGACATCTCAAGTGAAAAAACACCCACCGGCTGCTCGAAATCAAGCGCCATATTTTTTGCCATTGACAATACAAAAGCAGTCTTCCCCATGGCAGGACGCGCAGCAATAATCACCAGATCGGATCTCTGCCAGCCCGACGTCAGTTTGTCCAACTCCTTGAAACCGGTCGGCAGACCACTCATCCCGTCTTTCCGGTTAGCCGCCAACTGGATATTATTCATCGCTTCACGGATGACAGGGTTGATCTGGATCACATCTTTTTTCACATTCCGCTGAGAAATCTCAAACAGACGCCCTTCAGTCTCCTGCATGAGATCATCCACATCCACCGTTTCATCAAAAGCCTGCTGCGACACATCCGAAGAGAAAGCGATCAACTCTCTTGCCATAGATTTCTGCGCAATGATACGGGCATGATATTCTATATGGGCAGCAGAGGCTACCTTTTCCGACAGTTCGGCAATATAGACCGCCCCCCCGGCAGTCTCCAACTCACCCCGCCGTTTCAGTTCCTCCACAACCGTCAGGACATCCACAGGCTTTTGTTGCATGGCAAGCCCCTGAATGGAATCATAGATCAACTGGTGTGAAGGATCATAAAAACTTTCCGGCTTCAATATTTCACTGACAACCGAATAAGCATCTTTTTCAAGCATCAGTGCCCCAAGCACCGCTTCCTCCAGTTCTCTTGCCTGAGGAGGTAGCTTGCCAATATCGGGTGCTGCAACCGTTTTTTCAACTACTTTAACCGCAGATTTTCTTTTTTGTCTTTCCATCTCAATAGGTTTTTGTTAAAAGGAGTGTAAAGGTAGGGAGTAATTTGTTCCTGCGGGAATTTTTAATCTCTATTCTTTCCTAAAAGTTATAAACACGGTGTTGAAAACTTGTTGAACTATCAAAAGTGGAATGGCAGAATGGTGGAATGGAGAAGGTGGGAAGATTGACTTGCCTGTTGATGAAAGACAAGGGGCTGTAAAGGAGTAAGAAGCAAGGAGAGTAAGAGGTATAAGAAAGAAAATAAATAAAAAATGAAGAATTTTCCAAGGATAATTTTGTATCTTTACGCATCATCATCTGTTCATTCAGGATTATAACAATATAGAGGACTACAACACTTTAAAATTAAATTTATGGATGCAGAAGAATTGAAAAAACAGAAAGACAAGACGGATCAACGGAAAATGACCACCGTCGCAGGTGCACCGGTAGGTAACAACCAGGATTCAATGACAGCAGGCCCGCGGGGGCCAATGATGCTGCAGGATGTATGGTTTTTGGAAAAAATGGCTCATTTCGACCGGGAGGTAATTCCCGAAAGGCGTATGCATGCGAAAGGATCGGGTGCATTCGGCACGTTTACCGTAACCCATGACATTACGCAGTACACAAAAGCCAAGATCTTTTCGGAAATCGGAAAAAAAACGGAAATGTTCGTTCGTTTTTCTACCGTTGCGGGTGAACGTGGCGCGGCAGATGCCGAACGGGATATCCGCGGTTTCGCAATGAAATTCTATACTGAAGAAGGCAACTGGGATCTGGTAGGCAACAACACGCCTGTTTTCTTTTTCCGGGACCCGTTGAAATTTATCGACCTGAACCATGCGGTAAAACGCGACCCGCACACCAACCTGCGCAGTCCCAACAACAACTGGGACTTCTGGACGAACCTCCCCGAAGCGCTCCATCAGGTAACCATCACCATGAGCGACAGGGGTATTCCCCGCAGCTACCGCCATATGCACGGATTCGGAAGCCATACGTTCAGCTTTATCAACGCAGAAAATGTGCGCCATTGGGTAAAATTCCATTTTGTCTCGCAGCAGGGAATAGAGAACCTTACTGATGCGGAAGCTGAAATGGTGGTGGGAAAAGACCGGGAAAGTCATCAGCGGGATCTGTTCGAAGCCATCGGCAACGGCAATTTCCCGAAATGGAAACTCTATGTGCAGATCATGACCGAAGAACAGGCTGAAAATATGCCATACAACCCGTTCGATCTTACCAAGGTATGGTATAAAGGAGACTTTCCACTTATTCCGGTAGGGGAATTTGAATTGAACCGTAATCCCGATAATTATTTCCAAGATGTGGAACAGGCTGCCTTTAACCCGGCCAATGTGGTACCGGGTATAGGCTTCTCTCCCGACAGGATGCTGCAGGGACGCCTTTTCTCTTACGGTGACGCTCATCGCTACCGCCTCGGGGTGAACCATCACCAGATTCCGGTAAACTATCCCAAAGGCGTCGATAAAGCAAACTACCATCCCTTCCACCGCGACGGACAAATGCGCGTAGATGGAAACCAGGGCGCTACCCTGCATTATGAGCCGAACAGCTACAATGTATGGCAGGAGCAACCCGAATATGATGAACCAATACAAAAGGTAGACGGTGACATCAAACGGTGGAATTTCCGCGAAGACGATGATAACTACTACGAACAGCCGGGCAAACTGTTCCGACTGATGACGCCCGATGCACAGCAACGTCTTTTTGAAAACACGGCACGGAACATGGGTTCCAGTGACGAGATTATCAAGATCCGGCATATCGGCAACTGCTATAAGGCCGATCCGGCCTACGGAAGAGGGGTGGCAGACGCGCTGGGTATCCCGTACGGAAAAGCAGGTATCGAATAGAAGTAACGTTGACATACCGGGTAAAAGAGGATATATCACTATGTGATTTTATCCTCTTTTTTATTACTAATTTCGATAGACGACATGAATAAAATACAAACGAATTTCAATTCGACATTGGGCAGATACATCCTATGATTTATTTTGCTAATTTTACAAACAAAAGTGTCTACGTTCATGAAAGAGATTCCATCCTTTACGGGATTTAAGCCCGGAACCGTACGGTTCTTACAGGAACTGAAAGAAAACAATTATAAACAATGGTTCGACGAACACAAAACCGTTTACCAGGAGGTGTTGCTACAGCCGTTCCGTGCGCTGGCTGTCATGCTTTCACCATCCATGTATAATATTGATCCGATGTTCGACCTGAGACCGCAAAAAATGCTCTCACGCATTTACCGCGATATCCGATTCTCTTCAAACAAAGCCCCGTACAAAACCAGTATGTGGCTGAATTTTCAGCGTATGACCACACATTGGGAGAATTTTCCCGGTTATTTTGCCGAATTCAGCGACGAATATTTCATGTACGGAATGGGGCTTTTTATGCCCAAACGGAAAGTAACAGACCACCTGAGGGAGGAAATTGGATACAATCCCGAATCGTTCAAAGAGATGGCACAAACAGCATTGGATACGGGGTTCGAGGTAGCCGGAGAAACCTATAAACGCCCGCTGTCCAATGATCTCCCCGAATTCTATCAGCCGTGGATGCAACGCAAAAACGTATATGTACTCAAAACCCTGCCGCTGACGGATCAACGGTTGTTCAACGAAGCTATCGCGCTTCAGTTGATAGAGGATTTCACACAAATCGCCGACCTGTACCATTTTATGGTGAAAATCGTACAGGAAACGGTATCCCCAGACCATTAAAAGAGATTTAACGCGTCAAAACTCTTTATAACTGATATTAACTTAGTATATTAACCCCGGTATATTAACTTTGTCGTTTAATTTCAAAAGAATATAGTCATTGTTATGAAAAAAATAGCAACCACTCTTTTTGGTTTTCTCTTTCTTTTTACGGCTTTTATATCTGCCCAGGATATTATCACCTGGGATTTTTCCCTTGAAGATGCCGGAAACGGGGAGGTCAACATCATTGCCAAGGCCTCTGTCCAGCAGGGATGGTATATGTACGACACGAAGATACCGGATGGCGGCCCCAACCCCACCATGATCGAGTTCGACAAGACAACCGGCGCAGAAGCGGTCGGCGAATTCCAGTCGGTCGATAAGAAAGCGACAGTGAAGCATGACGAGATTTTCGGAATGGAGATTGGCACCTTTACCGGTTCGACCACCTTTGCCCAGCGGTTGAAAATAACCGACAAGGCCGGCTTTTCCATCGAAGGGAACGTGCGTGCACAGGCATGTAACGACCAGACCTGTACACCTCCGTTACCGGTAGATTTCTCATTCGCTGCATCCGACCTGTCCGCTTCGGTAACAGTAGCCGGAAGCACATCCACCGGAGAGAATGCCTTGCCTTCCACTCCTGCGGAAACAGGAGTACCGGCAGATACAACAGAAGAAACAATTGCCCCGGATACCCCGGTCTCTTTAACCAGTGCCGACAGGGAACAGCTCTGGTCGCCGGTCATTGAAGAGTTGAACGCGCTTGGGGCAGACGACCATGCCGACGCCTCCCTGTGGAGCATCTTCCTGAAAGGTCTTTTGTGGGGCTTTGCCGCCTTGATTACTCCCTGCGTCTGGCCGATGATCCCCATTACGGTCAGTTTCTTCCTGAACAGGAACAAGAAGAGCCGCAGGAAAGCCATACAGGATGCCACGATATACGGTCTCTCCATCATCATCATCTATGTGACGCTGGGGCTGATCATCACCGCCATCTTCGGCGCCGCCGCACTGAATAATATCGCTACGAGCCCGGTATTCAACCTGATTTTCTTTGCCCTGCTCATCACCTTTGCCTTCTCCTTCATGGGAGCTTTCGAGATCGTACTTCCCTCATCATGGACCAATAAGATGGACAGTAAGGTGGACAGCACCACGGGAATTATCAGCCTGTTCTTCATGGCATTTACCCTGGCACTGGTTTCCTTCTCCTGCACAGGTCCGATCATTGGATGGTTGTTGGTGGATGCCGCCACACAAGGCAACTTCCTGGCTCCCGCCCTGGGCATGTTCGGTTTTGCCTTTGCCCTGGCTATCCCGTTCACACTGTTTGCCATCTTCCCCTCTTGGCTCAAGACATTACCCAAGTCGGGAAGCTGGCTCAACGCTGTGAAAGTGGTGCTCGGATTCATCGTGCTGGCCGTATCCCTGAAATTTTTATCGGTGGCCGACCTCTCCGGCGGATGGGGTATCCTCAACCGTGATATATTCCTCTCGTTGTGGATCGTCATCTTCGCATTACTGGGACTCTACCTCCTGGGAAAAATCAAACTACACGGCGACAGCGACTTGTCCCATGTGCCTCTTTTCAGGCTCTTCCTGGCCATACTCTCCTTTGCCTTTACCATCTACCTGGTGCCCGGTTTATGGGGGGCACCGCTGAAACCCATCAGTTCCATCGTGCCGCCATTGTCGACTCAGGATTTCAAGCTGGCACATAACCCGATGAACCAGGTCTTCGACGATTATGAAACCGGAATGGCCTATGCCACACAGACGGGCAAGCCGGTACTGCTGGAATTTGGCGGCCACGGCTGCGTGAACTGCCACAAGATGGATGCCACCGTGCTGGCTGACGACCGTGTGAGGGAATTGATCGACGAGGAGTTTGTATTTATCGTGCTCATGGTGGACGAACGTACACGGCTGCCCGAAACAATCGAAGTCGATGAAAACGGAAGGACGTCAAAGCTGCGTACAGTAGGCGACAAGTGGAGTTACCTGCAGCGCCACAAGTTCGGTACCCAGTCACAACCCTTTTACGTGGTACTCGACCATAAGGGAAAACCGCTTTCTCCTTCACACGCTTATGACGAGAGTGTGGATAACTATGTGGAATTC
Source organism: Proteiniphilum sp. (assembly GCF_034331125.1). Taxonomy (NCBI): domain Bacteria; kingdom Pseudomonadati; phylum Bacteroidota; class Bacteroidia; order Bacteroidales; family Dysgonomonadaceae; genus Proteiniphilum; species Proteiniphilum sp. The sequence goes on along the minus strand of NZ_JAXQGC010000036.1, from coordinate 59,586 downwards.
CTGCAGACGGGTTTAAAAAATTTCAGAAAATAATTCAATCTCAGAAATAATTAAATTTATGAGGAGGCGCCGTTCAGGCGTCTCTTCCATTTGTAGATATGGACAACAGACAACAGAAACTGGAGGCATTCGGCCGGTTGCTCGACATCATGGATGAGTTGCGGGAGAAATGTCCCTGGGACAGGGAGCAGACCAACGAAAGCCTCAGGGCAAACACCATAGAGGAAACGTATGAGTTGGCGGAGGCGATCCTCAACAACGACAATGCCGAAATCAAAAAGGAATTGGGAGATCTGCTGCTACATGTGGTATTTTATGCTAAAATAGGGGAAGAGAAGCAGGCATTCGATATGGCCGATATCTGTAATTCCCTGTGCGACAAACTGATCTTCCGTCATCCCCATGTTTTTGGCGATCAACAGGCCGATTCAGCCGGCATGGTAGAACAGTCCTGGGAGCAGCTCAAACTGAAAGAAAAAGGAAGGAAACATTCGGTATTGGAGGGTGTACCTGCTGCCCTTCCCGCACTGGTGAAAGCCTACCGGATCCAGGACAAGGCACGCAATGCCGGATTTGACTGGAACCAACGTCATGATGTGTGGGATAAGGTAAAAGAGGAGTTAGGAGAATTAGAGGTCGAGATTGAAAAGATGAATAGTGACCGGATCGAAGCCGAATTCGGCGACCTGCTTTTCAGTGTCATCAACGCCGCCCGCCTCTACAAGGTAAATCCTGATAATGCGCTGGAACGCACCAACCGAAAATTCATCTACCGTTTCGACTATATGGAGAAGAAGGTAAAAGAACAGGGACGATCGCTGAAAGATATGACGCTGGACGAGATGGAAGTGATCTGGCAAGAGGCGAAGAGAATGCAGGCGGACGACCTTTAGCGCCGCCGCCTTCTTCATTTCCCGACTCGCCAGCGCGACAGGATCGTCTTCCGTTTCGGGAAAATACCGTTCTTCTTGGTGCGCACATCTTCCACCACATAAAAAATATTGCTGTCGAATTGAGTCAGCATAAGCGCCAGCGTCTTCATCTCCTTCCGGTCCACAACGGTCTCTATAATATCCACTTCATTGGTCGAACCCGTGCCGTGAGTCATCGTAGCCCCAAAATTCACCTGATTGAGCATCTGCACCAGTTCTTTTCCGTTTTTCTGTGTATAAATACGGCAGAGCAAAATACCATAAGCGATCCGGTTCTCGATAAGGATACCTACATAATTTCCCGTGGCATAACCGGCGGCATACGACAAATAGGATACTATGTCGTTGGCACGGACCAGAATTTGTGAGATAATCACTATCCAGATAAAGACCTCTACAAAGCCTATGATAGGGGCTATATTTTTTGCCCCTTTGGAAACGAAAATAATTCGCAGGGTACCCAGAGTAACATCGATAATACGGCCAAAGAAAATGATAAAAGGCAACAGCCAGGGGTAAACGTCTAAAAATTCGAACATATTTTTTATTTAATTACTAATTGATAATTACTAATTACCAATGAATAAGAGTAGTACAAACTTTAAATCTGAAACTTCTTTTCATTTTTAATTTTGAGTCCCCTTTAAAAAGTATATTTTTTCAATTTCACCCCTTCCAAAAGCATCTATAGGGCATCATATTCTCTTAAATTCGACTTATTCAGGTAGACTCAATTTTTCACTTTTAATTTTTCACTTTTAATTTTTCACTTTTAATTTTTCACTTTTAATTTTTCACTTTTAATTAATTCTCTCAGATAATTTACAAAATCCCTAATATCCTCTTCGGTAGTATCCCACGAACACACAAGGCGGACCTCGTTCCGGGATTCATCCCAATCGTAAAAGAAATATCTCTCCCGCAATTTATCAGTAATCTCCCGGGGAAGGATCAGAAAGAGAGCATTCGACTGTACCGGTTGTGTAATCTCTATCCCTCCAATCCTGTCTATCTCATCATAGAGCTTCTGGGCCGCATCATTGGATCTTTTCGCGTTCTCCAGCCAGATGTTTTCATTCAGGTAAGGAATAAACTGCGCGGAGATAAACCGCATTTTAGAATAGAGTTGAGTGGTCTGCTTCCGGTAATACCTGATGTTTTCAGCCAATTCCTTACGCAGCGGTACAAGCGCCTCACCGAACATCAGTCCGTTTTTCGTTCCTCCCAGTGTAAAAATATCCACGCCTGCGTCAATGGTCATCTCCCTCAACGAGACATCCAGAAAAGCACAGGCGTTGGCCACACGTGTTCCATCCATAAAAAGAAACATTTCATGACTGTGTGCCAGGTGAGCAAGCGCTTTTATCTCCTGGAGAGTATAGATAGTACCCAGTTCCGTGGTCTGCGAAATGGCAATCACTTTTGGCTGGGAATGGTGTTCGAAGCCAAAGCCATGCAGATAAGGACGCACCAGATCCGGAGTGAGCTTACCATCGGGTGTGGGAATCTCTTTCAACGCTGCACCTGTCATTTTCACGGGTGCGCCGCACTCATCCACTGCGATATGGGCAGTAGCGGCACAAAGGATTGAATGAAACGGTAATGTACAAGCCTGCAAAGCCACTACATTGGCTCCCGTCCCGTTAAAGAGAAAGAAAGATTCCACCCCTTTCTCTCCGAGGAGTGCACGAACCGCCTCCTCTGCCTCGCGGGTCCATGGGTCATCGCCATAGGCTATGGTATGGTCGTTGTTGGCACTCATCAGTGCCTGCATGATTCGCGGATCTATACCGGAATTATTGTCGCTTCCGAAACTTCGCATGATATCTCTGAATTATGTGTACAAAGATACAAAACCTTTCTGTCAACTATGCCAAATTAGCCAGCAGGAACTTGCGAATCTCGTCGGGTGTCACATTTCTACGACGGGCATAGTCTTCCACTTGCTTTTCCGATATCTCCCCTATGGCGAAATATTTTGATTGCGGATGGGCGAAAAAGAGTCCGCTGACCGATGCATTGGGATACATAACACCGTTCTCAGTGAGCGCAATCCCTATTTCCGGGGTGGCAAGCACATCATGCAGCAGGAAATTCATTGTCTGATCCGGGATAGAGGGGTAACCCACCGCGGGGCGTATCCCTTCATACTTCACAGCGAACATCTCGGCGATCGAGAGATTTTCTTCTGCTGCATGCCCCCAGTATTCACGACGCACTTTGGCATGCAACCATTCTGTAGCTGCCTCCGCAAGCCGATCGAGCAACGACTTCATCAACAGGGCTGCATATTCATCTCCTTCCGCCTCATAACTACCCATCTGCTCTTCCGCTCCCACTCCGGCAGTGACGGCGAAAGCGCCGATATAATCTTTCTTCCCCGTATGGCGTGGCGCAATAAAATCACTCAGGCAGAAGTACTCATTCTTATCGCTCTTCTTCTGCTGGCGCAGGAACGGGAAAGGCGTACCGCCGACGAAAATTGTATCGTTTTCACTGTATGCTTCATATATCCCGAAAACCGCTTTGACATATTCAGCCTTTTCATCGACGAATTTTTGCAGCATGTCTGCGGCGTCGTCATACAGTTTTTCAGCTTCCCGCCCTTTTTCACGGTCGTCCTCGCGGTATCCGGCCAACCATGCGTCACGAGCCTCTTTGGTACGTTCCGTTTTGGTGACAGTATGGAATTTGGCCGACATATTCCAGGCATGGAAAAAGAATTTCCAATCGATATAGGGAATAATCTCAGCCATATCGATATGTTCCAGCTTCACACGTCCTAATGTGCGGGGAACGACAGCCTCATATCTGCTCCAGTCAATACTGAAAGCATTCTTTCTGGCCTCTTCCAATGAAACCAGTTCGACCACTTTCCGTGTACTGTTCTCGCGCAATGCCGTATACTCATCCTTTACTTTCCGGATATAGTCGTTCCTGTTACCGGGGCTCATCAGGTTGGCAACCGCCGATGGGCTTTGCGAGGCATCTTTGACATAGACTACGGGACCCAGACTGTATTTCGGTTCTATCTTCAGTGCCGTATGCAGTTTAGAAGTAGTAGCTCCACCGATCAGCAAAGGGAGACTGAAACCTGCTTTTTCCATCTCGGTTGCTACAATAGCCATTTCTTCAAGCGACGGAGTGATCAATCCGCTTAACCCTACAATATCGGGTTGTTCCTTGATTACCGTTTCGATAATCTTTTCGGGAGGTACCATTACCCCCAGGTCGATAATTTCATAATTATTGCAGGCCAATACAATGGAGACAATGTTCTTACCAATATCATGCACATCTCCCTTCACTGTGGCCAGTACTATCTTTCCTGCTTTGCGTTGTGAATCACCGGTCGCTTTCTCGGCTTCAATGGTAGGTTGCAGGATCGCGACTGCTTTTTTCATGGTGCGCGCCGCCTTTACTACCTGCGGAAGGAACATTTTCCCCGCACCGAAGAGATCGCCCACCCGGTTCATCCCATCCATCAACGGCTTATCGATAATATCCACCGCACGGGGATAGGCTTGCAGCGCTTCGGCAAGATCCTCTTCCATGTAATCCCCAATCCCTTTTACCAATGCGTGACTCAACCGCTCTTCAAGGGGAAGCGTACGCCACTCCTCTGTTTTGCCTTTTTCCGCTTCCGGATTTTTTTCTCCTTTGATCTTTTCGGCATAAGCCATCATCCGCTCGGTAGCGTCATCGCGCCTGTTCAGCACCGCATCTTCGGCCAGTTCTTTCACGTCGGCAGGGATATCCTCATAGATCACCGATTGTGCCGGATTCACGATACCCATATCCATCCCCGCACGAATGGCATGATAGAGAAAAACGGAATGCATCACTTCCCTCACATAATCGTTCCCACGAAATGAGAAAGAAAGATTGCTCACTCCTCCGCTCACTTTGGCATGCGGCAGGTTATCCTTGATCCATCGCGCGGTTTTAATGAAATCCACCGCATAATTCTTATGTTCATCGATCCCCGTAGCAATAGCCAGCACGTTAGGGTCGAAAATAATATCTTTCGGATCAAAACCATCTTCGGTAAGTAATCTATAAGCACGACCGCATATCTCGATACGGCGTTCGAAGGTGTCGGCCTGTCCCGTCTCATCGAAAGCCATTACCACTACTGCCGCCCCATAGCGCTGCGCTAACCGTGCCTGATGCAGGAATTCCGCCTCTCCGTTCTTCAATGAAATGGAGTTGGCAATTGATTTTCCCTGTACACATTTCAAGCCGGCTTCCAATACTTCCCATTTTGAGGAATCAATCATGATGGGTACGCGCGACACATCGGGATCGGATGCCAACAGGTTCAGGAAACTGGTCATCTCCTCCACCCCATCGAGCAGCCCGTCATCCATGTTGATATCGAGCACCTGCGCTCCGTCCTCTACCTGCTTACGGGCAATATCGAGCGCCTCCTCATAGTTCTTTTGCTGAATCAATCGCAAAAACCTCTTCGATCCGGCCACGTTACACCGCTCCCCGATATTCATAAAATTGATCTGGGGCGACACCTCCAGCATCTCCAATCCCGAAAGCCGCAGGTATTCCGGAGGAGAAGCCTTTTGATGAGGTACACCGTTTTCTACTATACGTACATATTCGGCAATATGGGCAGGAGTTGTACCGCAACATCCGCCAATGATATTTACCAGACCTTCGTCCACAAACTCTTTGATCTGTGCGGCCATTTTTTCCGGGGTCTCGTCATACTCACCCAGTTGATTGGGTAATCCGGCATTGGGATAAGTGCTGATATAGAAAGGTGCGATACGCCCCAGTTCTTTCACATAAGGCTTTAGTTCAGCTGCTCCCAGCGAGCAGTTCAACCCGATAGCCAACGGATTGGCATGGCTGACGGAAGCGACAAAAGCGCCCAGCGTCTGCCCCGAAAGGGTTCGTCCTGCCCTGTCGGAAATGGTAACGGAAAGAATGACAGGCGTTTTTATACCGGTCTCTTCCGCTACCTCCTCAGCAGCAAAAATAGCTGCTTTCGCGTTGAGCGTATCAAAAATAGTCTCTATCAGAAGGATGTCTACTCCACCTTCCACCAATGCGCTGATCTGTTCTTTATAAGCTGCTTTGAAGTCGTCAAAGACTGCCGAACGGAACATGGGGTTCTCTACCTGGGGACTCATCGATGCCGTCTTGTTGGTTGGTCCGATGGATCCCGCCACAAACCGGGGTTTCTCAGGCGTTTTCCGGGTAAACTCATCGGCTGCTTCACGTGCCAGCCGGACTGCTGCCAGATTAATCTCACGGGCCAGATGGCTCATATGGTAATCCTGCATCGAGATCGACGTGGAATTGAAAGTGTTGGTCTCGATGATATCGGTACCGGCAGCCAGGTATTCACGATGGATATCACCAATCACATCGGGACGGGTAAGCGAAAGCAGGTCGTTATTGCCTTTGAGCAACCGATCGAAATCTTTGAACCGCTCACCCCGGAAATCGGCTTCGGTAAGACCGTAACGTTGTATCATTGTACCCATCGCACCATCCAGGATCAGGATGCGCCCAGGCAAAATATCCTCTATTTTCTTCTTTGTCATATTTTGTTTCAATTAGGCTCAGAATAGATTCCCGAACCATCCACAGTAATTTTCCATTTACAATTTTGAATCTTGAATTTTGAATCTTGAATCTTGAATCTTGAATCTTCAACCTGAACTGCCAAACCTCAACTTCAAAATAATTCTTCTCCCCCATACCACTATCCATGCCGCCAACAGCCGTACACCCAGTATCCACCAGACGGATACGCCAAGCGCGATGAAAAGGATATTATCTTCCAGTACGGAATGAGACATGGCAAGATGATAGTTCAACAAATTAGCATCGGTTCTGTTCACCTTTCCCTCCTTCATCTGATCCATCATCAGCGCACCCCCGTATGCCAGCCCCACAATATAGCCGATAAGCCAGAGAAATCCGGTACTTGCCGGCAGGCCGAAAAACCTCAGTAACGGTTCAATACCCTTGCTCAGTTTAGGGATCAGCGTGTAAGCATGGAGGAGACTGTAAAGCAGATTCAGTGAAAAAACAATTACGGCAATAAGAAGCATTACCTGTAACGAGCTTCTCAGCCAAAGCAGCAACAGATCGCCCAGTGAGGTTATTACGGCTACGTCTGTCTGCACAAAAACAGGATTTCCCATATCCTGCGGCAGGATCAGATTCAACAACAACCCTACGACAACACTCATTGTGATCCGCAAAGTAGTGACAGTCCAGAAGGGTGTTCCGGTCTTCGCCTGAATAGCACTTTCTACCGGAAGATTGTGAGATATCTGGCACATCAGCGCCAGAATAGTGAGTTCCCTCAGGGTGATCGACATGGAGGTGATAATAGCCAGCGGCGCGTAGAGCGGAAGGAAAATACTGGTGATAAAAACAATGGCGGTACTGCCGGGCAATCCCAGATAAATAAAAACAGGGTCGAGAAGACCGGCAAAAAACACGAGTATGCCGTAATAATCCAACAATCTCACGACCAAGGAAACGGGTAAAATAATCTTCAACAACCATAATGTGGTATAGCCCGATTTCCTGAACGCCGGATAAACTATATCGTTACGAAACCGCTTCCTGCTTCTCACTCCTCCACTTCCTAACTTTTAATTTTTAACTTTTCACTTCCTAAACATCCTGTCCATTGATCTCTTGTCTTCTTTTTCTTTCAGGGACTGACGCTTATCGTACTGCTTTTTCCCTCTCGCTACCGCAATCACAATTTTGGCCAATCCTTTTTCATTGATGAACAGACGGATGGGAATAATAGTGAATCCGGTCTCTTTGGTAAGACGGGAAAGTTTGCGCAGTTCGTTTCTATTGAGGAGCAGTTTACGGTCGCGCCGGGCACTGTGATTATTATAGGTACCGTAAAAGTATTCGGCAATATGCATATTACGCACCCATAATTCTCCCCGCTCGAAGAAACAATAGGTATCTACCAGGCTCGCCTTTCCCAGCCGGATCGACTTGATCTCGGTGCCGGTAAGTACAATACCTGCCGTAAAGGTTTCAACCAGTTCGTAATCGAACGTGGCACGTTTGTTCTTTATATTGATAGCTGCTTGCTTCATTACTTTATCAAATAGGAAAAAAGAGTATAGATAAGTACCGGCGACAGAATGATAATAGCAGATGCTACTGCCGTAAAATCAGTGACTTTTGCTTTTGGCACTTTCATAAAATAAATGGATCCAACATTCACCACATAAATGGTGTAAAGCACCAATAACCAGAGAATAAAGAGTTCTGATAGAAAAGGTGTAACGATAAACAAGGCATAGAGCACTACTGAAGCATAGCCTGTGAATTGCTGAAAGCGGGGCAGGTCCTTGCTTAAACCAAAGCGGGGAGCAATTTCATTCAGCAGATAAGCAGCAATAAAATAACCGCCGTAGACTCCTACAACACTAATAATAGCACCCTTCAACGCATTCTCCACATTCCCTTCCCTCACGAACCACAGACCTCCCACAAAAGAAGTGAAGGCAATGATTCCGAATATGGGATGAAGGAAACGGTAAAGGAACTCATGCTGCGTCCTCTTTTCCTTTTCCACATCTTTCCATGCCCGGGGAGACGCGACAATGAGCTGCGCAATAGTGATAAAAATATCCCTCCACATTCCTTTTTGATTTTGGATTGCAAAGGTACATGATTTTTTTGTAACCACACAGACAGATAAATAAGGAAAGAAAAAAACAGCAACCTGATAAAAGCTGCTGTTTTATACCATAAATAACAGAAAAGTCTAGTTTACTTCTTTAATTCTCCAGGAAACTACAGGTAATTCGGCTTCCTTAACCTCTCCATTGGCATCAAGCTTATTATATTTAAACAATATCTTCAACTCCTCCTTCGCGTCACTTCCCCCTGAATACATATTACGCAATTGCGACATATTGAATGCAACCACATCTCCCTTCTGCTCTTGTGAAGTACCATCAGGCGTACCGGACAATACAAGTTGTATTTTAATTACAACCTCACCCTTATCATTCAGTTCGTTTTCCTTATAGAACTCAACCTTGGCATTCTGATTCTTATTTGCCATATAGACATACTCAAGAACCCACAAGTCACTCATAAACTCCTTGTCTGGAGAGAAGATGGGGCTTCCAATTTCTTTAAAACCCGCAGGATTTTCCTCTTCAGGGAGTGGAGACATTCTTAGATAAGTGTGGTATATATCATCTTTTTTCTGGATGATATTGACATTGTCGGCGGAAAGTACACTTTGCCCAAATGTTAAAGGTGTGGTACCTTTTTCTTCATCCCAACTATATACCAGAAATTGAATAGTATTACGCCCCGAACCCAAGGCGGAGTGAGTGATAATACGCCCTGTGAACGTTTTTCCGTAAACCTCTCCCATATCGTCAGTATCTATGTAAACATAGGAATTATCAGTATAACTATTGGTCGTATCTCCCAAACAGGATGTCATCAGAAGTGTTGCTCCGATAACACTCAAAAACAAAATTACTTTTTTCATTTCTACTTTCTATTTTATATTAATATTAAAATTCATACCTTAATCCCACATTAATATCCATCACGATCTTCCTGTCGGAATAAATAGTCTTATATTGGTTTTTCGCATCAAAATAATAAGCTCCCCCCACTTTTCCATATAACCTCAGCCTGTCATAAATAGGATAGGAAAGCCCTACACCGGCATTGACCGATATCTGGGGATTCTCTTGGGATATCTTCGTAATCTCCTTCTCTTCCGATCCTTCTGCTGCGCTATTGAAATTCGCAGATGCCTGCCCCTCTTTGATTTTCCGGAATTCACCATATATATCTTTCTCCACCATTCCTCCTATGGAAGCATACACATTCAGCTGTCCTAAAGAGAAAATATTGTAGTTCACATTCAACGGGATACCCAGATAATGAAGTTTTTGCACTTCCTGCACTTTGAAATTATCATTGGTATTCCTGGATTTAGAGTGAAGATAAGAGTAAACAAGGCCTGTTTCAACGGAAAGATCGTCAAACAGATATTTGGAAACCGTGATACCGAATGACACCGGTTGGTCATGTTCCATTTCAGAAACATTGTTCGTCGCATTATTGGTCTGGACCTGTAAGTTTTTATTGGCTTCCGTCATATATTTGTTGTCGGTGTTTACAGAAGCCGCTCTCAAAGTCATGGGTGAGTTTACCGTTTGTTGGTAGCCGGTCAGCCCCCCTCTCCCGTTGACGGCAAGCAAAAGGGTTCCTTGCCCCCTTTCGGGTACACCCGCTTCGGCAAAAAGGATTTTCTCATTTCCACCGACTGTAATTGTTTCTTCTTCGTACAACTTTTCATCCTCTTGGACTACCTCCTTTTCCTCAGGTTTTGTCAATAGGTGAAGTGTGCCGGCTTCCACTTTCTTCTCTGCATTCTCACCCCCTAACTTTTCACGCTTCATCCATGCCGCCAGCATTCCCGCCGGAGAGGATGAGCGAATAACCGATTTTTTTCCGGTTTCAGCTTTTCCGGAAGACCTTGCAGCCAAAAGCTGCCCGGATTCAACCGGCCGGGTAATCGGTTCTGACACTGATTCCAAAGCTGAAGTCATCTCTGTACCGGGATCCGGAGTATTACCGGTCGGGGATGTTGTAGAAGCCGATTCGGAAACCATCGTCTCCCCCTGCTCCATAGGATTTCGGATAAACAGTATACTGCCGACGAGCAGTACCAGCACAGCGGCTGCCGAACCGGCATACCATCTTCGGCGGAGTACCGTCCGGGCAGCCGCAGCTGCCTTCAACGACCGCTCCACGCTATCCCAGCCATTTGGCGGGACAGGCGCTTCAAAACCGCTGAGTTTTGATTGAAATCCTTTTCTAATATCGTTATCTGACATCATTGTATCTGTCTTTGATTGTTATGCAGGATGGCTGAAATTTTCTTCCGGAGCATATTCTTTGCCCTGAAAAATTGCGAACGCGACGCAGCTTCATTAATACCCAACACCCGGGCAATTTCTTTGTGCGACATCTCTTCGAAAATATACATGTTAAACACTGTCCTGTATCCGGGCGGTAAATTCTTTATCATGTCGAGTACCTCTTCCCTGGGGATATTTTCAATATCCAGTGAATTATCCGCCTGGATTTCCGACTCATCGGCATTGACATAGCTGTATTCCTCCATAAACCGGTACTTCTGCTTCTCTTTCCTGTAATTCTCCAATGCCAGATTCACGAAAATCCGTCTGAGCCAACCTTCAAAAGAACCCTTGCCCGAAAACGAGCCGATCTGCGTGAAAGCCCGGATAAATCCATCGTGCAACAAGTCCCGGGCTGTCTCTTCTTCCCCGCTGTAACGTAAACATACCGCCATCATCATAGGAGCATACCGCTCGTACAATATTTTCTGGGCATTACGGTCCTGTTTCTTACATGCTATGACAAGTTGCGAATCATCCATTCTTAACCGCAGTTCATTTTATTAGATGAAGAACAAGAAAAAACGCTGCGTGAACCAGGAGATTTTTACCCCTATTTATGTTTTTTTAAGGAATAATATTCCTTTCCATTGAGCATAATCTTCACGCATCAAAATTACTACCAACGGTAAAAACGGACAAATGAAATTAATTAAGAATATGTAAATTAACTTGGGGTATAACTCTTTTTTCTCTATTTTTGCACTAATAATCAATTAATAATTACTCTATGAAGGATTTTCTAAAAATCGTGCTCGCGTCCGCTTTGGGCTTTGTTATCGCGAACATTCTCTTTTCTATAATTGCAATGATCTTTTTCTTTGGGGCAATAGGATCTTTTCTCGGATCTATGTCGGGCGGTGAGAAATTTATCCTTCAAGACAATACGGTGTTGAATCTCCGCTTGAATGGCCCTATCACGGAACGCACACCCGAAGAGGATCCGTTTACCTCTATGATGGGCTCTAACCGTCCTTTGCCTATGGGTTTGAACGATATTGTGAGTGCCATCAGGAAAGCAAAGAATAACGATAAAATAAAGGGGATCTATATCGACTCCCGTATCATGACCGCCTCCATGGCCACATTAGCCGAGATCCGCCATGAACTGGAAAATTTCAAGGAGAGCGGGAAATTTATCGTTGCCTATGCCGATACCTACACCCAGGGAGGCTATTACCTTGCTTCCGTAGCAGATAAAGTAGCCATCAATCCGCAAGGGATGCTCGACCTCCACGGTCTGGCCTCGATACCGGTCTTTTATAAGGACGCCCTCGATAAGCTGGGGATCGAAATGCAGATATTCAAGGTGGGAACCTACAAATCGGCGGTGGAACCGTTTACCCAGAACGAAATGAGTGAAGCCAACAGGGAACAGGTAAGCTCTTTCCTGAACGATGCATGGAGCTTCCTCAGAAGTGATCTGGCGGAATCGCGTTCACTTACAATTGCCGATATCGACTCGCTGGCCAACAACCTGCCTGCCGTACAATCGACCGACTTCCTGCTTTCAGCCAATCTGGTAGATACCCTCCTGTATGAAACGGAGATGAAGGATTACCTGAGGAGCCTGCTCGACATCGATGAAGATGCAAAGATCCCGTCGGCGACCGTGGCCAATATGAAATCGGTAACCACGAAAACCGTAAAGAAGACCGACAATACGATCGCCATCTTATATGCGCACGGGAATATAATTTCAGGTACCGGATCATCCAACATACAGGATAAATATATGGTGGATCAGATCGAGAAACTGAGAAAAGATAAAGAGATAAAAGCGGTGGTATTCCGTATCAACTCGGGGGGCGGTAGTGCCTATGCCTCCGAACAGATATGGAAAGCCATCACCGACCTGAAAGCGGAAAAACCGGTTGTGGTCTCTATGGGCGATATGGCGGCATCCGGCGGTTATTATATCGCCTGCAATGCCGATAAGATAGTTGCCCAGCCTACTACCCTGACCGGATCGATTGGTGTTTTCGGTGCTATCCCGAGTTTTGAGGGGACTGCAAAAAAACTCGGAATATCTACCGATGAGGTGAAAACCAATGAGTTTTCCGATTTTGGCAACGTTATACGTCCCTTCAACGAAAGAGAGAAACAATTGCTCCAGTCCATGGTCGAGAGAGGTTATGATCTCTTCCTGACACGCTGTTCGGAAGGGCGCGACATGCCAAAAGACTCGATGGCGCTCTATGCCGAAGGCCGTGTGTGGACCGGGAACCAAGCCAAAGAGATCGGGCTGGTGGATGAACTGGGTGGGATTGAGAGAGCCATCGAAATAGCTGCCGAGATGGCTAATCTGGGTAAGAGTTATGTGGTATTCGAGTATCCGAAACTCCGTTCTCGTTTCGATGAACTGCTCAACCCCCGGAAGGAGGAACTGGTTGCCCGGACAATGAAAGAATATCTGGGTGAAAGTTACGAGATGTTTATGCTGCTAAAAGATATCAAAGAGCAGGATTATATCCAGGCAAGAATTCCGTATAATTTGAATATTCAATAGAATTAGGTATTTTGAGTCGCCTTCGCTCCTCGATTTCCAATTCTCGCCATGACATAATGCAAGCAAGCTTGCCTTCTGTTCACTTTGATAAATAACTATTGCCCGGCAATGTTTCAAGCAAGCTTGGCATTGTTCTCGCTTAACCGTTATTTTGGCTTAACAAAAAAGTTCACTAAATGGAAAAGGACAAACCTTCCGCCGAAATACGTCGATCATTGTCGCCGTTAGCCTGGCTCTACGGCCTTGGTGTGAATTTCCGGAATGCACTGTTCGACAAAAAGATACTCAAACAAACATCATTCGATATTCCGGTGATTTGTGTGGGTAACCTCACTGTAGGCGGCACGGGCAAAACCCCGCATATTGAATATCTCATCAGGTTATTATCACCGATATACAAAGTAGCAGTGCTCAGCAGAGGCTACAAACGAAAAAGCAACGGTTTTAAGATTGTCGACACCGATTCGAAAGCACGCGATGTGGGAGATGAACCCCTGCAGATCAAGCAAAAATTCCCGGAAGCACTGGTTGTTGTCGATAAAGACCGGGTGAGTGGCATCAGCAAAATCCTCTCTATTGAAAAAGAGGAGCGTCCCGATGTGATCCTTCTCGACGACGGCTTTCAACACCGCTATGTCCGACCTTCACTCTCCATCCTATTGGTGGATAGTAACCGTCCCGTTTTCGAAGACCGGTTGTTACCCGCGGGATCACTACGCGAACCGCTGAAAGGCAAAGAGAGGGCGTCCATCATCATAGTCACCAAATGTGACCCTGATATGCAGCCCATTGATTTCCGGATTTATACGAACGGATTAGCACTTTATGCTTTTCAACAACTCTATTTCACCGGCCTCGATTACGGAATGATAATGCCTCTCTTTCCGGAGTTGCAGGGTGGACCACTACAGGCATTGGATATTCGCAAGAAACATATCTTTTTAGTGGCAGGCATAGCCTCACCCCAACCTCTTCTAGATAAGGTAGAGCTTATCACCTACAACCTCTACACGAAATTTTTTCCCGATCACCACTCTTTTAAAGAGAAAGACATACAATCGATCCGGGAATTGATCCATACGGTAGAGGCGGATGACAACAACAAGGTCATCCTCACCACCGAGAAGGATGCTGTCCGCCTCAGAGAATTGCCTTATCTCGATGAAGAGATGAAGAAAATGCTCTATTACATCCCGGTGCAGGTAACATTCATTAACGAGAAAGAACAAGAACAATTTAATAATAATATTTTAGAACATGTTAGAAACTATCAAACAAACAGCGGATTATCTAAAAAATAGAATTACCGAAATCCCTAATACAGCTATTATTTTAGGCACCGGCCTGGGTGAACTGGTACATGAGATCGAGGATAAAAACGAAATCCCCTATACGGAGATACCTAACTTTCCCGTCTCCACGGTGGAAGGCCATAGCGGAAAACTGATCGTCGGTACGCTCGGCGGCAAGAAAGTACTGGCCATGCAGGGGCGTTTCCACTATTACGAAGGATATGATATGAAGCAGGTCACCTTTCCCATCCGTGTTTTCCAGGCATTGAATATCGAATACCTATTCGTTTCCAATGCGGCAGGAGGGATGAACTCCAGCTTCGATGTAGGCGACATCATGCTGATTGAAGACCATATCAACCTGTTCCCCGAGCATCCGCTCCACGGGAAGAACTTCAATGAATTGGGCACCCGTTTTCCCGATATGAGCGAGGCATATGACAAATCGCTGCGGCTGATGGCCATGGAGATCGCCAAAGAAAAAAATATCAAGCTGCAACACGGTGTCTATATCGGCCTTCAGGGACCGACTTTTGAAACTCCGGCCGAATACAATTTCCTGCGTATTATCGGGGGAGACGCCGTGGGTATGTCTACCGTACCCGAAGTGATCGTAGCCAACCACGCAGGAATGAAAGTGTTGGCATTCTCCATCATCACCGACTTAGGCGTGATCGGCAAGATCGTGGAAGTGTCGCACGAAGATGTGCAGGAAGCTGCCAAGATCGCCCAACCGAAGATGGCGGAGATCATGCGGACCATTATTCAAAAAATATAATCAACTTTATTCTTTATAAAAGAGGGTGTCTGTAATACTTGATAAGAGTAATTCTCAGACAACCTCTTTTTATTCATTATTTATATGCAACGGACAGAAATAGCGACATTGGGCGAATTCGGGTTGATCGACCACCTGACCAAAGATATCAAACTCACACAGGAGAGTTCCATCAAAGGCGTGGGTGACGATGCCGCCGTCGTAGATCATGGCGGGCAGCGGACACTGGTGACAACCGACCTGCTGCTGGAAGGGATCCATTTCGATCTCGTCTATACCCCGCTGAAACATCTCGGGTATAAAGCGGCTGTTATCAACTTCTCCGATATTTACGCCATGAACGGGAAGCCACAGCAGATCACCGTCTCTTTAGGGATATCAAAACGGTTTTCAGTGGAAGACTTAGAAGAATTTTACAGCGGATTGAAGCTGGCCTGTGATATCTACGGGGTGGATATCATAGGAGGAGACACCACTTCCTCCCTTACCGGCTTCACCATCAGCATTACCTGTATCGGTACGGCGGAAGAGGAGAAAATAGTCTACCGCAACGGCGCTAAAAATACCGATCTGATCTATGTTTCAGGCGATTTGGGAGCAGCTTATATGGGGCTGCAGCTGCTGGAAAGAGAAAAGACAGTGTTCGACGGCGACAAAGACTTCCAACCCGATTTTGCAGGAAAGGAATATCTTTTGGAACGCCAGCTAAAACCCGAAGCCAGAAAAGATATCGTGAACCTGCTGGCGGAACACGGGATAGTTCCCACCTCCATGATAGATGTATCCGACGGGTTGTCGTCCGACCTGCTCCATGTCTGTACACAGAGTAACGCCGGCTGCCAGCTTTTCGAAGAGCGGATACCTATCGATTATCAGACTGCGGTAATGGCCGAAACATTCAATATGAACGTAACCACCGTAGCCCTGAATGGAGGGGAAGATTATGAATTGCTCTTTACCGTTCCGCTGCATCTGCATGAAAAGATGAACCAACTGGAAGGGATCCGTCTGGTGGGGCATATTACACCGCCTGAACAGGGGTGCTATCTGGTTACCCGCGACGGTCAGGAGATGCAACTCCGTGCACAGGGATGGAATCCACTCGCGGATAAATAAAATTTTCGGCATTTTTTATTTACAAATTTTGTAAATCTCAAAAATGCTCTTATCTTTGCACTCGCAATTTAAGCAGTGTTGGTGCCATAGCTCAGTTGGTAGAGCAAAGGACTGAAAATCCTTGTGTCCCCGGTTCGATTCCTGGTGGCACCACTCAACTAAACCTCATAAAACGTTGTAATTAAACTAATTACAGCGTTTTTTATTTGTCTTTGGTAAAACAATGGTAAAACATTTGCAATAATCTATTAACCTATATATCAAATACTTAAATTGCAAATGTGAAAATAATTTCGTAACTTTACGGTAACATTTAAAGAAAAATCAATATGAAGGCAAATGTTATCGTAGAACTAACACAAATCGATCAATTAGAATTAATCCAAAAACAAGTATTCAATGTACTGGATATTTCGGAAAGTACACGGGTAGCTTACAGTTTTATATACACGAGAAACAACCGATTGCTCTGATGAAATTCAAATAATAAACGAAATAGGCAAATTGGAGAGAGATTATCAATACAATAAAGATTATAGCACAATATATTCTTTTTCTCAACAAATTGAAGATGAATACGAAAAAGTAATCTAAAACACTATATTTCTGTTCTATCGACAAGACAAAAATAGTCTATTTTCGTCTCGTCAACAGAACAAGAATATCTTCAATTCATCTCAACATTTTGTTTTATTTCCAAAACGCACTATATTTGCTGCATAATAGAAATAAAATAAGGAAATGAATTTTCTGGAATTTAAGACTAAAATGTTCGATTTGGCGTGCTTCAATATCTATCAGGTATATGCATGGCAACCCGATTTTGACCGGAATAATTTTACCCGTTGGACTAAGAAAGGATATCTTATCCGATTACGGCAGGGCTATTTTGCTTTTTCGGAGTATAAGAGCAAGCCGGATTATTCTCTTTATTTTGCCAATCGGATTTACCGCCCGTCCTATATTAGTCTACACACGGCATTGTCGTTCTATGGGATGATACCGGAAGCGGTGGTGCAGATTACCAATGTGACAACCCTGAAAACAGCATCTTTCGCCAATGACTTCGGCGAATACTCTTATAAGAATGTCAAAGAAAACCTACTATTCGGGTACGAGTTGAAGCCAATGGCAGACAACCGCACCATACAGTTTGCCACACCCGAGAAGGCATTGCTTGATTTGCTGTATCTTTATCCATTCTACGATAGTGAGCAGGAATTAGAAGAATTACGTTTGGATGAAGATTTCCTGCACGATGATTTAAACAAGGATTTACTGATGGACTACTGCGCCAAATTTCAAAGCAAGGCGCTTGACCATCGGGTAAAGCTACTTTTTAAGACATACGATTTATGATACAGATTGAACAGATAAGAAATTATTCGCCGACTCAAATCCGTGGAAATTCAGGCTTCGATAAGCACATACTGAAAGAGTATTTGCAGTTGATGATTCTGGATTACCTTTCTTCTACCCCAAGCATCCAAAAGATGGCTTTTATCGGCGGAACAAACCTGCGTTTGGTAAAAGGGATAGACCGGTTCTCCGAAGATTTGGATTTTGACTGCAAAGACCTGTCGAAAGACGAGTTTACTGAAATGACAAACGGCGTAATCCAGTTTTTGGAGCGTTTAGGGTTGCGGGTAGAGGCAAAGGACAAAGAAAATCCGAAACTAACGGCCTTCCGGCGCAATATCCATTTTCCGGAACTGTTATTTGATTTAGGATTAAGCGGACACAAGGAAGAACGTTTTTTGATAAAGGTCGAAAGTCAAGACCAAGGAGTCGTTTACCCTCCGGTTATTACAAATATCAAGGGTTGCGGATTCTTTTTCCCGTTTCCTGTTCCTTCCGATGGCGTATTGTGCAGCATGAAAATTGCCGCCATGTTAGCCCGTGCAAAAGGACGTGATTTTTACGACCTGATGTTTTTACTTTCGCAAGCCAAGCCGGATTATGATTTTCTGTCAAAGCGTTGTGGAATACATAGCTTACAGGAGTTCAAGCAGGCAACAGCCGAATTACTGAAAACAGTCGATTTGAAGAAGAAGCAAAAGGATTTTGAACACTTACTTTTCAATAAGGCGAATAGTGAGAAGATTTTGAGGTTTGGGGAATTTGTGGATTCGCTTACAGAATAGTTCAATTCGAAATATGTATTTCGGAAATGACCGTTTCGGAACTGGTGGTTTCGGAGCAAAGGAAAGGCAAATTAAACCACCACCTTCCAAGAAGGTGGATTTAAAATAATGAATCGGGCATAGTTACAGAAATTGGAAACAGTTTACGAAGTAATTAAAAAGCAACGTCCCATTTTTGCGAAAGAAGGAACACAAACTGTAAGGTACGAAGTAACCGATAATTTCCTGCGCTTTTGGTTCAGATATATTGAGCGGAACAGGTCACTGATTGAGATTGGAAACTTTGAAGGACTGTCTAAAATCATGCTCGATGATTATCCCACTTATTCGGGAAAGACATTGGAACTGTACTTTAAACAAAAGATGCAGGAGAGTTTTTCTTATCGCGCAATAGGCTCGTGGTGGGAACCAAAAGGGAATCAGAATGAGATTGATATTGTGGGAGTATATTTGGATGATAAGAGTGCAGTTGCTGTTGAAGTAAAACAGCAGAAAAAGAACTTCAAACCTCAATTGTTTGAAGAGAAAGTCAAAATCCTAAAAACAAAGGAACTGAATAAACATACAGTAGAAAGTCTTTGCTGGGATTTGGCAGATATGTAATAGAAGTAAAGATAATTGAGATATGGATGATTAGTATTTCGTTTCTAAGATGCACTATTTTTATTGCATAACGGTGTCTATCAATATGCTGTTAGTTTTTAGTTCGGCTAATAATATTTCATCAAATACAGGCACCCTGAATTACTGTTCTATCCAATCAAAGTCAGTATAGCTAAAAAGCCCTTTCTCCCCGATTTTTATTTCAGGAATAACAACCAATGAAAGGAAAGAGAGTGTCATAAATGGTGCATCAAGCTTACACCCAAGTTGTTTAACCCGGGTATCAAGTTCATGGTAAATATCGGCAACTTCCTTTCCGGGCAGGTCACTCATGATTCCACCAACCGGCAAGGGTAGTAGTCCTGTTTTTCCGTCACAACATACAGAAAGTCCTCCTTTGCTCTCAATGACCGCATTGATGGCGCCGGCCAACTCTATATCTGAATTGCCGACAGCGATAATATTATGCGAATCATGTGCGATGGTACTGGCGAAAGCGCCTTTCTGAAGGTGAAATCCCTTGCAAAAAGCTACCTGGGGAGTCCCGTTATTATATCGATTGACATACACGATCTTGGCAATATCTTCACTTGTATCCCCTTCAAGGTTCTCTACAGGGAATTTGGGTGAATATGTGGAAACAGTGGTCAGTAGTTCACCTTCGACAAGAGATATCACTTTAATCTGTCCGGACACCGCTTTGCGTAATGAAGACACTGCTATTTTATCGCGATTAAAATTATTAATAGCGATAGGAAGCAGAGACGGGGAAGCGGTTCTCATCCGTTCCACTCCATCAATATAAACCTGTTCCACGTTAAACGTCTCCAGGCTATCCACCACAATAAAGTCAGCTTTATCCCCCATCCTCAATTGCCCGACATCGAGATGATAATGATGAATAGGGTTGATGGATGCTATTCTGAGCACGTCAAACAGATCGAATCCGTTTGCCACGGAACGGGCCACGAGTTTTTTTATGTGGCCCGCCGTCTGTAGTTCATATGCATGGGAGTCGTCGGTACAGAACATTACTACATCCGGATTGGAACGAATAAGTGATTTCAATGCTTCATAGTTACGGGCAGCGCTTCCCTCGCGGATAAGTATTTTCAACCCCAATGCCATCTTCTCCTCCGCTTCCGCAAGAGACACACATTCGTGGTCGGTAGAGATATGATGACTTACATAAGTGGCAAGAGCGCTTCCCGATAACAGGGGAGCATGTCCGTCAATAGGCAACCGGTATTTTTCAGCCACAGCAAGTTTGGCCATTACCTCTTTATTTTCGGATAATACGCCCGGTATATCCATCATCTCGGAGAGTCCCACAAATTGCCCGGAAGCCGCCAGTTTTGCTATATCACCGGAGGCTATGACACCGCCGGAACAGTCAAAAGGAGTGGCCGGCACACAAGACGGAATGGTGAAGAAGGTCTTCAATGGAGATTTCCTGCCGTTTTCAATCATAAAATCAACACCACCAACCCCCATTACGTTGGCTATTTCATGCGGATCGGTAACCACCGCGACCGTCCCCTCCCGAATAACCACATTACCAAAGTTTTCGGGCGTAAGCATCGAACTCTCAATGTGCACATGAGCGTCTATAAAACCGGGCATAATATAGCTCTTTCGCTCAACAGGGTGTCTGTTTATAGCGGTAATAAAGCCATTTTCCACCTCGACAGACCCTTCAAATATCTCTCTTCCAACAACATCTACTATATGCCCTTCTATTCTATCAATCATATTTTCATAATTCAATTGATGCTTCTCACTTAAAATAAAGTTGATAATCAACGGATAAAAAGATGAAAAGTTACAAGTTTAGTGTTTTTTATGATATATCAGACACAAATGTACATATATTCTATAATTTTGCAGCTGAAAAAATGTCCGGCTACAGTGGCTAAAAACAGAACAAACATTCCAGACCCACACAATCGTATTACGACCGTAACGGTTCGTCCAAAATTTAAAGAATGGTTACCCTGTATTGGGATTGCCTTTGCAGCATTCGTTTTCAATACTTCCGAATTCGCCCCGATAGCCCTTTTGAGCGATATAGCAAAAGGTTTTTCCATCAGCGAAGCCAAAGCCGGACTATTGATTACCATCTATGCATGGGTGGTGGCACTGGCTTCTTTACCATTGATACTTATTTTTGCACGAGTAGAGCGTCGTAAATTAATGGCCGGCCTATTGATTTTATTTATTATAAGTCATTTGCTGTCATGGCAATCCTATAATTATACTTCATTATTTGTCTCACGTATTATGGTGGCTTGCACACATGCCATCTTCTGGTCGGTCGCTGCCCCAATGGCTGTGCAAATGGCACCGGAGGGCCACCGTTCAGCCGGATTGGGAATCATTGCTACAGGGAGCTCGTTGGCGACTATACTCGGACTGCCTCTCGGACGAACAGTGGGATTATATATGGGATGGAGGACAACTTTTTTATTTATTGGCATAGCTGCTTTCCTGGTATTGATATTCCTGATGTTTGTATTACCGGTCTTAAAAAGTGAGAACGCGGGATCTCTCAAAAGTTTACCCAAATTAATCAAACGCCCGGCACTGACAGGGATATATCTACTGACAGTTATTATGATCACTGCTCATTTTACCGGATACACCTATATAGAACCTTTTATGATCGATATAGCCGGACTTGATGAAAATGTAGCGACGATCGTACTGCTTATTTTCGGTGTTGCCGGAATCTTGGGAAGTTTTTTATTCTCCCGTTACAATGAGAAGCGATCGCCGTTTCTTATGGGCGCAAGCGTAATTTGTGTATCTATTTCGCTCTCTCTTATGTATCCATTGGGGATCAACATTTATACCATATTTGTATTATGCATATTCTGGGGCATATCATTCATGATCTTTAATCTGGTATTTCAGGATACCGTCATAAAAGTCGCTCCCGATGCAACGGCAGTGGCGATGTCTATTTATTCAGGGATATATAATGTAGGGATTGGCAGCGGCGCGCTTATTGGCGGGATTGCAAGCACACATGCAGGAACTCAGTACGTAGGTATGGCGGGATGTTTTATAGGTTTACTGGCCATATCTTTTTATTTCTTAGTGACAAGACGCCATCCCCGACTGTTCTTATGAGTCCGAAAAAGAAAAAGTGTTCGATTCACCCAGATTAAAACATCAGAAGCATTATCTTTGTGCAGGAAATGTTCAAATTCTCGTGCCACATTTTTGTGAAGTAAATAAGATAAAATCATTATGCAAAAGTTAATAGCATATCCCCTCTCCATTATTTATTACCTATTGTTTGGAGCTACGCTGGTAATTTTTCACGTGGTTCAATGGATATGCTTCAACCTGTTCGGATATAACGCCCACAAAAAGAGTGTCGATGTGCTATGTTTCTTCCTTGTATTGAACACTTATGTGCTGGGCACAAAATATAAGATCAGAGGACTGGAAAAACTTCCCCCAGATACACCCCTGATTGTTGCCTCCAATCATCAGAGTTGGTATGACATCACGACTATCGGGTGGTATATGCGAAAAATTCATCCTAAATATGTCAGTAAGATCGAGTTGGGAAAAGGGATTCCCAGCATATCATACAATTTAAGGCATGGCGGATCTGTATTGATCGACAGGAAGGATGGAAAACAGGCTTTATCCGCCATCCGGCAATTGGCAGAGTATATAGAAATACACAAACGTTCGGCAGTCATATTCCCTGAAGGGACACGAAGCAATACCGGCAAACCACGGCGCTTTGCCGAGAACGGATTGAAAATCCTCTGCAAATACGCACCTTCCGCCTATGTTGTTCCTGTCACGATCAACAATTCGTGGAAAATGACAAGATGGGGTTCTTTCCCTTTAGGCATAGGCACTAAAATCGAGTTTACCATTCATGATCCTATCCCCGTAAAAGATACACCTTTCCCTACCCTTTTTGAAAAGACTGAACAGGTAATAATCCAGTCTATAAATTGATGGGAAATGACTGAGATTGTCGATTATTTCCCATTTGAAATAATTGTTGATATCATCCATAACTGTTCGTTCTCGAACCATCTCTTCTTCTAATTCCCTGTCTTTTATAATAACCGGTTCTCTATTCACAATTACCACAAACATCAATATATTATATTTTAATGTATAAAACAGCTATTAATATTTAATATATTGATTTTATTTGTACCTTTGTAAAAAACATGAATGTTATGTGGACAGAAATGAGTGATCCCGCTATCATTGAAGAGTTGTCGAAGCGGTTCAGGGAATTACGGTTAAAGAAGAACATGCAGCAGAAAGAGCTTTCTGAATATTCAGGTGTAGCTATAGGAACTATCCGGAGATTCGAAAACGGTGAAACCATTTCAACAGAAAGTTTGATAAAGGTCATGCGGGGGCTTGGCATACTGGAAAATCTGGAACAGTTAATACCCGAAGAACCCATAAGTCCTATCCTTATGAAAAAATTGCAAAGCAAGAAAAGAATGCGTGCGAGTTCATCAAAGAAATAAAGCGAATTAAAAGTTTTCAATAGAACAATTTACAATGGATGACTTAATTGTTGATGTAAATATCTGGGGGAATAATGTGGGTGCTCTTATATGGGATCACAACAACGAAGCTGCATCGTTTCAATATGACGATAAGTTTTTGCGTTCCGGGCTTGATGTTTCTCCTGTCATGATGCCATTGCGTAATTCGGCAGGGATGGTTTACCAATTCCAGCAAAACCGAAACAATTGTTTTAAGGGATTGCCGGGGTTGATTGCTGATTCTCTTCCCGATGCTTTCGGTAGCCAGATTATCTATGAGTGGTTTGCATCACGAGGATTGTCTGATGAACAAATCACCCCATTAGACTATTTATGTTATGTGGGTAAACGGGCGATGGGGGCTTTAGAATTTCAACCTTCAAAGGAAATACCGGGATTGGATCAGTCTACACGGATTTACATTGACGAACTCACGGCATTGGCTGAGGAAGTATTCAAAAACCGGCTGGAATTTCAGAGCAGGTTACAAAATCAGGATCAAAAAATACTTGACATACTGAAGGTTGGGACATCTGCCGGTGGAGCCAAACCGAAAGCGATTATCGCCTATAACGAATCGACCAATGAAGTGCGGTCGGGTCAAGTTCTCGCTCCGGAAGGTTTTACTTATTGGCTTCTGAAATTTGACGGTGGAGTTTATGAAGAACATTTCCAAATCACCGATAATCCGAAAGGAATCGGTAATATAGAGTATGCTTATTATCTAATGGCCAAAGCAGTAGGAATAAATATGATGGAGTGCCGGTTGTTGAAAGAAGGCGATAGTAATCATTTTATGACAAAACGCTTTGACCGTACCGATTCCGGCGAGAAGTTGCATATTCAAACTTTAGCGGGAATAGCTCATTATGACCGGGATCAACGACATGCTTACGAACAGGCTTTCCGGTTAATGCGACAAATGCAGCTACCATATATCCAACAGGAAGAGTTTTACCGTCGGATGGTATTCAATGTGGTAGCCCGTAACCATGACGACCATACGAAAAACCATTCATTTATTATGGATCGCTCGGGCCAATGGCGGCTGGCTCCGGCTTATGACTTGTGCTATTCCTTCAACCCGCAAGGACGTTGGACGAATCGGCATCAAATGTCTGTCAACGGCAAGCAAGACGGATTTACATTCGAAGACCTGAAAACAGTAGCCGACCGAATGGGCATAAAACATGGAAAAGAAATCATCGAAAAAGTGGTCGATACGGTTTCTGCATGGGAACAGTTTGCCCAGGAAGCCGGAGTAACGGCAAATCAGGTAAAGGAAATAAAATCAAATTTGCTATTACTTCGACCATAATTATGTTCCATTACTGGTGGATCCGGTTTAATCCTTGATTTTTAGACGCCATTTATGGACAAGAATCTAATTCGGTGTTACACATTAGGGATATCCCCAATAAGGCGAATCCCAAAAGTTTTTGTTCAACTTTTGGGATTCAGTTCAAAATAAATCAGAGACAGCCTCTCTTCTATTTATCAATTATATCGTTTTAATATCCGGGGTTTTGAATAAGTCTGGGGTTTACTTTCAGACAACGGATAATACCATCATATCGTCAACCCTCGGCAACAAGTTCTAATTTTGACACACCATCATTTAACGAATGGAGCTTTAAGCAGATAATCAACACATTCTTTTACTCCTTCAAATTGTGTTCCTGAGGGGAGCCTTTCCAACTCAACAAAATAGTCTTGAATACCGTTTTCGTAAGCCTGGGTAAATATCTTCTCGAAATTCATCATACCTGATTGTCCCAGCACGGCTTTATCTTTGATATGCAGCAAGCGGATACGGTCAGGATATTTCTGCATATATTCAACCGGATCGTTTTGTCCCATTACAGCCCAATAAACATCCAGTTGGAATATGACCAGTTCAGGATCGGTTTGCCTGAGGAACCCGTCATAGATTACTTCAGCGCCCTCAGGCATATCCCTGCCAAAAGCCCGGCGGCCAAAAACCATTTCCTTTCCTCCCGGAATTACACGGGCAAATTCCATATCATGGTTGTGATAACCGAAAATCAGTCCATTTCCTTTTGCAATCCTTCCCGCTTCATTGAAAACTTCACAAACAAGTGAGACCTCCTCTGTGCTGCGGGTAGAAGGTTGTCCGGTTTGGACAATAGAACGGAATGGTTTACTTGATGAAATGAAAAAAGTTTTATCAATAAAATGCGACTTTATAGTATTGCATTGAATATTGTATAACTTTGTATAATGGCGAAAGAATACGTTATAGCAGAAGTTCTTCCTGATTCAGCCCTGTCAAAATCGTTTTATATAAGGCATTTCGAATCAATGGAAGAGGCAGGGATAGGATGGCCCCATAGTCATTCATTTTTCTCCTTTGTTTGGTGCAGTGGGTATACCTCTTTTGCAGATGTCGCCACAACAGAGAGCGACAACAGCCTAAAAAAGAATATTTTACAAATATTACAGCACATTTCAATATGAGATCCGGAACATCCGGAATAATTTTAGTTCACTCTCAATAAATATACATATCAGTCATGATCCAAAATACACAAATAGACCAAAGGCTTCAGGCACTGGCAGAGAACGATTACAAGATATTCAATGAGAAACTGATCCCGACCAGTTATGAAATACAGGGCATCCGCATGCCAGCATTAAAGAAACTGGCAAAGGAACTCTGCAAAGAGCCGGAGATCGGCGACTACCTGAAAAATGCGGAATTCACCACCTATGAACATGTCCTCCTCTACGGATTGGTATTGGGTAACTTACACAAACTCTCATTGGAGACGGTTTTCGGATATGCAGATCCCTTAATCCTGCGATTTGATAATTGGGCGCATGTCGATACGCTCACCTCTGCCTTCAGGATTTTCAAAAAATATCCCGAGGAAGTATTCGACCATTTCCTGCCACTGAAAAACGACGAAGGGGAATTCACCAAGCGTTTTTTCGTGATCCTGCTGATGTGCCACTATATGGAAGAGGAATATATAGACATGACATTACAACACCTGTCGGAAGTACCGCAAGGACAGTATTACGTGGATATGGCTATTGCCTGGGCACTCAGCGTGGGACTTGTCAAATTTTACGACAAGACCCTGCCTTATCTCCAGCAAAAGACCTTCTCTACGTTCGTGCATAATAAAGCTATCCAGAAAGCTCGTGAAAGCTATCGGATATCCGCCGAAACCAAAGAGTTACTGAATAAAATGAAGATAAAAAGATAACACCTATTTGTTTTTCTCATCGGGTATACTGAATTTTTCATCGGCAAAAAGCGCTGCCAAACCCGAAATCTGTTTAAAGCGAAGTAACTCGTCTTTATCCATTCCGATATTTTTCATGATCCATGCATCACTCATTCCTGCTTTCTTGAGTTCCGTCACTATATTGGTCATCAACTCAATACTATGGGTGCCACGGGCACGGTTGTGCCTGATCGTCGAAGCCATACGATTTGAGAGGTCTTTGTCTATCACTGTTACCGGCAGACATCCCTTTTCCCGCTCATAAATGCGTTTCGATGTTTTCATCACCAGATACCTGTGAAACCCGTCTACCAGTTCATACTTGTCCTCTTCAGGAAGGTAATAACATACGCAAGGCATGGTATAACCATCCTCCCAGATCGACAATTCGAGAAGTTCCATTTCCGGCGGGGCGACAACGTTGGGATTGTATGCATTTGCCTCTATTTTTTCTAGCGGCACAGCCCTTACCGCATACACCGGACTGGCATATTCCTTTTCGTCTTTCATGTACTATAAATACCTTGATAAAAATCCATTACTTTATTACGGAGTGCAAGCTCCTTTTTTGTCATGGCAAATCCCATGTATTTACACAGATGGTCGTTCCTGAGGATACATATACACATCCGCTTGAAGGTGGGAAGATATTTGAATCCGGGCACATCGAGATCATCCTGATACTCCATCCTGACCGGACACTTCTCCGTCTTATAATTGGTATGGTCCACCACCTCTATGTCGATCCCCATCTCCTGCAGTTGTTGTATCGACTTTTCCGGAAGACAGCCACCCCGTTTACGCCAGAAATTGATACTCACCGAGAGCTTCCGCAAATAGTTCTGACGAATTTCTTCCGGCAAAGTGGACAAAAGGAAGTGCATATAACTCTCCCATGTATGCCCTGCCGGCAGAGTGATCTTTTTCTGTGCCACCACGCTTGTGTGGCCATAGAGGGATGTGAAATTGATGCCGTTCACACGGCATATCATTTTCCCCCACATATCGGGGTCGATAGCCCGGTAAAGATGCAGGCTTTCCTGTGCCGCCAAAAGGAAAGGACTGGCTACACGTTGTTTTTCCAGCGGAACGCCCGCCTGATAATAGAGATCGTACAGCCGGTTGTAGTCCCAATCGAAACGGCCGTTAGCCGTCCACACATCCGTCGTCAGCCAGTCATGTATCACATAGGCATTGTAAATATCTTTCGACAACTGTTTTGTCCACTTCAGGTTACGAAACATATGATGTTTCCTTTTGCCATGGATCGTTCTCCACCGATGCGAACTTTCCTGGGTGCGTATTCCGACCAGGCAGCAGGTTTTCTTTGCATTCTTCTGCAAATGATACCATTGGGCAAAAAGAATATAGAATTCGGAATCCCATATACCGGGATGGTAGAACGGGAAATCTTCTTTCCGATAGCTTCCGGCGGGCATATCCCTTACCCAGAAATTTTTGCAATCTTCATCCCATGGACGCCAGTAAGCCTGATGCATCGATGTACAAGTAGTCACTTTGAAAGGTACACATACGCGGTATACTTCCAGAATATCGGCATTTGCCTCCAGCGCCCTGTCGACATACGCTATCGTCTCGCTGTACTGTATTTCATAGTCCATAAAAAACACACCGATCTTTCTGTCCGGATTGTTCTCCCTTATATATTGTATACAAAGGTTCAACATCACACCGCTGTCCTTACCGCCGGAAAAAGAGACATAGATATTATCGAATTCATTGAATAATAACTTTATCCGCAGCATGGCCAGTTCATACACGTTCTTTTTCATTCCTTGAATACCTTCATTTTTATTTTCCAATTAAGAACAATCGCAAACCCATTTTTTTCAAATTCGGGGATATGCCGCAGTTGCGTAACCGACTCAATCTCAAATTCAGACGAAAGCACCTTGACAATTTCTTTCAGCAAAGCAGAAAAAACGGTACTATCATCATCCGCCACATAATAATTATTTATTTTGGCCTTGCCCTCTTCCAGTTTGACAGGGATAAAACCAAGGGTAACACCATTCTCCACGGCCACGAACTATACATAATCGGACGATGTCTTATAGGGATAGTTCAGATTGTAACCGATCACCTCCTCATCCATTACAAGGTGTACCACCAAAGAATAAAGCTGCTTGTCTTTCCCTTTTAATTGAACAATATCCATATTAAATATGATTGCTGTATACAAATTTACTAAAAATCAGCAAATAGTATTTTCCACTGCAATTGTTTCGAAGATGAAAAAATATATATGCCGGGAGAAACTTAAACAAGAACAATAAAAATTACATTTTGATTGAACAGACATTATATTGACTAAGGCAAAAACAGGTAATCAACAACGGATAGTTTATAATCGTAATCCAATCAAATCCAGAGGATGGCTCAATATGGCTTCAGCCCCGGCAGAGACCAGTTCCTCTTTTGTCCTGAACCCCCAAAGCACCCCTACTCCATGCATTTCCGCATTTTGGGCTGTCTGCATATCTATCCCGGTATCTCCCAGATAAACGATGTTTTCAGGGCGTACCCCGAAATGTTCGCTTATTTCCAACGCACATGCAGGATTTGGTTTTTTGAGATCTTCTGTCGTCATTCCGACTACGATATCGAAGTAACCGGGCATCAACGTCTGCACGATCTTTTTGGTGAATTTATCCGCTTTGTTCGAAAAAACAGCGAGTTTCAATTCACGCGATTTCAGTTCATCCAGCAATGGTATGATTCCGTCGTAGGGTTTTGTCTTTTCAGTACAATGATCATTATATACTTCCAGCATCCGGTTATAACACGCTACGACTGTTTTTTCGTCTTGTGCGGTCTCAGGCAGTGATACACGGGTAAGATTCAAGAGCCCCCTCCCTACAAAAGTTTTATATGCAGCCAATGAATGCACGGGAAAATGGTTCTCGGACAATACCCTGTTCATCGACTCAGCGATATCTTCGATAGAATCCACCAATGTACCGTCAAGATCAAAAATTACAGCTTCAAAATTCATTTTCATCAGTTATCAGTGAGTATAATTGTTCCGTTTTGTTTTATTTTTTTTGCAGCCTCCCATCCGACGATGGCCGTTTTCCGGGCAAATCCCCAAGGGTAACCGCCCAATTCTTTAAAACATTTTTTGCAGCGCTATCCTGTCTTTGATAAGGATATCCCTCCGATCCACTTCAATAATACCTTCCGCAGCCATCTCCATCATCACTTTTACCAATGCGGGACGTGAAACACTGAAAAGGCGGGCAATCTCCTCCTTGGAGGCTTTCAACCGGAATGATGGTTCACCGGCCGACTCTTTCAGCAGATAATAGGCCAGCTTTGCACGGATGGTACGCAATGAGACAAGCCTCAATTTTTCAGAAAGGGACGAGACCCTGTTGGAAATATAGGATAGAAAAGCCAGCATAAACGATTCATACTTCCTCATCAGGAAATAGACATTCTCTTTGGGAATGACTACTGCCGTGCAAGGCATTTTACATATTGCGGAGACGGGCGACCGGTTATTGGTAGCAAACAGGAAACCCGTAGCCAACGGATTGGGTGCGCTGATATGCGCCACCTTCATGAAATCGCCCTTTTCATCAGCCATCTCCGTCACGATCTCTCCCCTGATCAGGATATAGAGCGACTCATAAAGGGTCCCTTGAGTAACGATCACATCGCCTTTCTGATAGTTTTTTACAGAAAAGCGTACGTCCCGCATAAAATCTTCACGCTGATCTTCCGGCACAGAATTGCACAACGGGCATTGAAAGATCATTCCGGTATGATGGTTATCAAAGTGTCGTCCTTCCATATTGTATAAATAGTCTAATGTAATTGAACTATTTCGTTAAGCGAGAGCAGAGGTAAAACTTGTTTTATCTATGCCGAGTATAGAAATAGTCTAATGTAATTGAATCCCGAATATAGTTTATTTTTCCCAATTGTCATAATTATTACACTTTTTTGGGAATATTATCTCTTTCTTTGTTAGTGAATATCTTTAATAAGTGCGACCATGGGCAAACTTAGAAACTTCTGGAACGAAATTCGGCCGCGCGGAGGATGGAGATATCCGGCCTTCATCATTAGTGGTGCCTTCGTGGGTCTGTTTATCTATACCTTCTTCACGTCACGGGCATACAGCTATCTTTCCGATGACCCCGCCACCTGCGTGAACTGCCATATCATGGGTCCCTACTACGCCACCTGGATGCACAGTTCCCACGGACGAAACGCTACTTGCAACGATTGCCACGTACCGCAGGACAACAAGCTGAAAGGATACTATTTCAAGGCGGTCGACGGATTACGCCATTCAGCCATTTTCACAATACGTGGTGAGGACCAGGCTATCCAGGCCATCGAAGCAAGTTCTCAGGTAATCATGGATAACTGCATCCGTTGCCACACGCAACTCAATACCGAGTTTATAAAAACAGGGCGTATGGGTTTCAAGGACACCAAGGAAATGGGTGGGAGTACCTGCTGGGACTGCCACAGGGATGTTCCCCACACACGTAGCCGATCGCTCTCATCAACGCCCAATGCACGGGTACCGATGCCGAAAAGCAATGTCCCGGATTGGCTGCACAATATGATGAAGAAGGATTGACGATGTGTTGATTTATTGATGTGATGATGTGCCAATGTGAATAGTTAAAAGTGAAGAAGTCAAGAATAATGAATCTTGAATTTCTATAAAATTGGTAATTAGTAATTGATAATTGGTAATTTCATATAAGTATGAAGAGCAAAAACGATAACAAGATGAAACCGTGGGTAGGGTGGTTACTATTTTTCTCTACCCTGGGAGTGGTATTCCTGCTGGGAATGCTGGCGGCTTCCATCACACAGCGAAGAGCCGAGATAGCAAGCGTGATGAACAACAGAAAAGTAGAGATCACAGGCATTGAGTCGAGAAGTGAAATATTCGCGGTGAATTATCCGCGTCAATATGAAACCTGGGCTGAAACTGCCGATACCACTTTCCAAAGTGAGTTTAACGGAAGCAGTGCGGTGGATGTACTTGCAGAACGCCCTGAAATGGTGATCCTTTGGGCCGGTTATGCTTTCGCAAAAGACTACAGTACACCGAGAGGCCACAAGCATGCGGTCGCAGATGTACATCACACACTGCGCACCGGCGCACCCATGACACCCGACGAAGGACCGCAACCTGCTACCTGCTGGACTTGTAAAAGTCCCGATGTACCACGCCTGATGGACTCGGTGGGAATTGCCGAATTCTACAAAGAGAGTTGGGCACACTGGGGACACGAGGTGGTCAATCCTATAGGTTGTGCCGATTGCCATGATGCGGAAACCATGGATCTGAAAATCAGCCGCCCTGCACTGATAGAAGGTTTCGAGAACATGGGTATGGATATCAGGGAAGCCACCCATCAGGATATGCGCTCACTGGCTTGTGCACAATGCCATGTGGAATATTATTTCACGCCCGAAGGCAAATACCTGATCTTCCCCTGGCACAATGGCACCAGCATGGAAGGAGCAGAACAGTATTATGACAGTATAGGGTTCGCCGATTACACGCACGCGCTGAGTAAAGCCCCCATCATCAAGGCGCAACATCCCGATTACGAAATCTATAAGACAGGAATACACGCCCAGCGCGGCGTATCATGTGCCGATTGCCATATGCCCTATATTTCCGAGGGCGGCATAAAATACAGCGACCACCATGTAATCAGCCCCCTTGCCAATATCAGCAATACCTGCCAGGTGTGCCACAGGGAGTCGGAAGAAGATCTCAGGAATGCCGTCTATGAAAGGCAGCGTAGCGCAAACCAGATCCGGAACTTAGTGGAGGAGGAACTCTCAAAAGCACACTTGGAAGCCCAATTCGCATGGGAGAAAGGTGCTTCTGAAACACAAATGCATAATGCCCTTCAACTGATCCGTCAGGCGCAATGGCGCTGGGATTACGCAGTTGCTTCTCACGGCGGATCATTCCACTCCCCGGTGGAATTCCAGCGTATCCTCTCCATGGGGTTGGACCGTGCACACAAAGCCCGGTTCGAAATCTCCAAAGTACTGGCTGAACTCGGCTTCACGGGTAATGTACCCCTGCCTGACATCTCCACGAAAGAGAAGGCACAAGCCTATATAGGACTCGATATGGACAAGGAAAGAGCCAACAAGCAGAAATTCCAGGAGACTATCGTTCCCCAATGGCTTGAGACGGCAAGAGCAAACAACCGCCTGGTGAGTTTGAACTGAGGCTCTTTTGCAACTAAAGCAGAGGCCTATAGATGTTTTGTGGGGACCCATATCTCACGATGAGCATAAAAAGAGTAGTTAGCGAAGCAACTTCTACTCTTTTAGTTCACAAGAGATGAAATGGGTCACAAAATATCGTCAGTCAATTGATTTAGTTGCAATTAATACGACTTATAAAATATAATGAATAAAAATACTTCCCGTAAGATTTGGGAGCACCCATGGGGGTATGCGGAAGGTTTTATCGTGGCGGCAGGTGTCCTGTTATCAGGAATACTCCTGCAATTTGCCGCCGGAAATATCGAGACCGCCCTTTTTGCTTCCCCCGTTAACACTATTGTCGGAGCCCTGTTCGTTGCAGGGCTTCTCGCTGTTCATTTCCTGTCCGGGAAAAGCCGGGTGGTCAGATGGCTGTCAAGTGTATATGCCACCATCCCGGCATTAGTCATCCTACTCATACTTGCTATGATCTTGGGGGTAATCCCCCAATTTTCGTCTGCCACGGGGCAGGAGCAATTGCCTTCCCATCTTTTCACTTCTCTCGGTTGGCATCAGATGACGACTTCATGGCCGTTCGTATTACTCTGTTTTTACAATCTGAGCATCCTCGGGCTTACCACATTAAGGAGAACAACCCGGAAACATACCTGGCGTGAAATCGGCTTTTACCTGAACCATCTCGGACTGTTTATCGCCCTTTTAGGTGGAATATTGGGCAGTGCAGATATGGAACGGCTCACCATGACCATCCAGGAAGGACAGGTAGAATGGCGCGGGAACCTGAAAACGGGTGAAATAAAGGAACTGCCTTTAGCCATCCAGTTAGATACTTTTATGATAGAGGAGTATGAACCGAAACTGGTCATCATCGAAAACGGAACGGGAAAGATGTTGCCCGCCTCCCGCCCCGAAAGTTATATGTTTGAAGGGATAGGTAAAGCTACCCAATTGGCAGGTGTCACCCTCGAAATAACGGACTACCTGCCGCACGCGGCCATCTTCAGGGATTCCACTTTTATGAATGTGGTTCCTATGATGATGGAAGGAGCCACCACCGCCATCAAGGTAAAAGCGGACAAACCCGGCCTGGCACAGCCCATAGAGGGATGGGTCAGTAACGGCAGCTACCTCTTTCCCCACATCTTTTTACAAATCGATGAAGAAACAAGTGTGGCTATGCCGGTGCAGGAGGTAAAAAAATACAGTTCGCATGTGACCGCCTTTACCGAAAGCGGAATTACAAAAGAAG
This sequence comes from Proteiniphilum sp., assembly GCF_034331125.1. Taxonomy (NCBI): domain Bacteria; kingdom Pseudomonadati; phylum Bacteroidota; class Bacteroidia; order Bacteroidales; family Dysgonomonadaceae; genus Proteiniphilum; species Proteiniphilum sp. The sequence continues at coordinate 24,957 of NZ_JAXQGC010000036.1, read as the reverse complement.
CGGTGATCGAAGTCAACAAACCGTTACAGGTTGAAGACTGGATGATCTATCAGTACAGTTACGACGACACGAAAGGTAAATATTCCGACACATCCGTCTTTGAACTGGTACGTGACCCCTGGTTGAAAGCGGTCTACACAGGCATTTTCATGCTTTTGGCCGGAGCGCTCTTCCTGTTTATTGCCGGACCTAAAAAAAGGACTATATGACAGGGAGGGGAGGAAAAAACAGAACGACTGTCTGAAATTAGTGATACAAATTATGACCTGGGATTCATTTACATATTTTGCAATAAGCGCCGTGGTGCTTTGGGGCAGCGGTGCGGCCCTTGCCTACGGAAGTAAGCGTAAGTTGTGGCCGGCATTGCTAACCACATTGGGCTTGATTGTATTCTCGATCTTCATCGCCGGATTGTGGATGTCGCTCGAACGTCCGCCCTTACGCACCATGGGTGAAACACGGCTCTGGTATTCCTTTTTCCTGCCCGTAGCCGGATTGCTCACCTATCTTCGGTGGAACTACAAATGGATACTCTCTTTCACCACTGTACTCTCCACGGTCTTTATCATTGTGAATATCGTAAAGCCCGATATCCATAACAAAGTACTTATGCCGGCGCTGCAAAGCCCCTGGTTCGCACCACACGTTATTATCTATATGTTCTCTTATGCCATCCTGGGCGCCGCAACACTGGTCGCCATCTACTATCTGGTCAGGGAAAAGAAGATCAACAACAAAGCTCACCTGATGGAAATGACCGACAGTCTGGTCTACGCCGGTATCGCCTGTATTACGCTGGGCATGCTGATAGGGGCCATCTGGGCGAAAATAGCCTGGGGGCATTACTGGAGCTGGGATCCGAAAGAGACTTGGGCAGCCGCCACCTGGATAGGATACCTGCTTTATATCCATTACCGTTTGAAGAAAAACTCGTCGGACAAAACTTCCATGATCTTACTGATCATCGCATTTATCCTGTTGCAGGTTTGCTGGTACGGTGTCAACTACCTCCCGTCAGCACAGCAAAGTATTCACACCTATTCATCATAGAACAGGCGGTTTAAAAACCTATTACAATACCCGTTTCCGTTGTTAAATCCTCGGGAAACGGGTATTTTTGTTGGAATATTTTATTTTCATTGTTCCTATAAGAGAATTTCCTTAAAAACAGCTATTTCATTTTCAAAATGGTTACTTTTGCAATGAATTTCTGTCATTCAATATGAAAGTGGAATTCAGGACTGTATCATTTGTGTATTTTTGATACAGAAATATCAACAAAACAATCATAAAGTTAATTTTTATCGAAAAATATAACTTTTTTATCGTTTTTATTTGGATTGTCAAACAAATTGATTATTTTTGCAGCAGATTGTTTACTCAAATATAAAATTACGGGCGTAAAAGCCTCCATTTATCAAATTTAGTTCTATTATGTCAACATTACGTTTTAAAGCAGTAGAAGAAGCATCGAAGAGAACGCCTATAGAAGTGACGCCCCCGACACAACTTCCTTCCGAGTATTACGGTAAATATGTATTCAACCGGACACAGATGTCCAAATATCTCTCCAAAGAGACAATGAACATCGTACTGGAAGCGATCGACCGGGGCACTACGTTACACCGGGGGATTGCCGATCACGTGGCGGCCGGCATGAAAATGTGGGCCATGGAGATGGGTGCCACCCATTACACGCACTGGTTCCAGCCGCTTACTGAAGGTACTGCCGAGAAACATGACTCTTTTATTGACTATATAAACGGCCCTGACGGAGGTATTATCGAGAGATTTTCCGGCAAACTGCTGGCACAACAGGAACCCGATGCGTCAAGTTTCCCCAGCGGCGGTATCCGCAATACTTTCGAGGCAAGGGGATATACCGCATGGGATCCTTCTTCGCCCGCTTTTATTATTGACGATACATTGTGTATCCCGACCGTTTTTATCTCCTATACAGGAGAAGCACTGGACTACAAGACTCCGTTGCTGAAATCGCTTTCGGCGGTCGACAAGGCAGCAGTGGAGGTCTGTAAACTGTTCCACCCGGATGTAAAAAAGGTCTACTCATACCTCGGATGGGAACAGGAGTATTTCCTGGTGGACCAGGCACTATATGCCGCCCGGCCCGACCTCAGCCTCACCGAGCGTACGCTCATGGGGCATGAGAGCGCCAAAAACCAGCAGTTGGAAGACCACTACTTCGGAGCGATCCCTCCGCGTGTAGCTGCTTTCATGCGTGAGGTGGAACTGGAGGCCTACAAGTACGGCATTCCGTTAAAGACCCGCCACAATGAGGTAGCACCCAACCAGTTCGAGCTGGCGCCTATCTATGGTGAAACCAATCTGGCAGTCGACCAGAACCTGCTGGTCATGACGCTGATGCACAGGATTGCCGCCAAACATCACTTTAAACTGCTGTTGCACGAAAAGCCGTTTGCCGGCGTAAACGGATCGGGTAAGCATAACAACTGGTCGCTGGGGACAGATACCGGTATCGGCCTTTTCACCCCCGGAAAGACTGCCAATGAGAACCTGCTGTTCGTCACTTTCCTGGTGAACACGCTGATGGCAGTATATAAACACAATGGCTTGCTGAAAGCCTCCATCATGTCGGCCAGCAATGCGCACCGACTGGGAGCCAACGAAGCGCCGCCCGCCATCATCTCCATCTTCCTCGGGACAGAGATTTCATCCGTGCTCGATAAACTGGAACAGAGTTCCGAAGATGACGACATCACCGTGGACGAACTTAAACAGATGAAATTAGGGATTGCCCACATACCCGAAGTGCTGATCGACAATACCGACAGGAACCGCACGTCACCGTTTGCCTTTACGGGCAACCGGTTCGAATACAGGGCTGTCGGCTCATTGGCCAACTGCTCATCGGCAATGACTGCGCTGAACGCAGTGATGGCTGCCCAGTTGATCGACTTCAAGAAAGAGATCGACGTGAAGATGAAAAAAGGAATGAAAAAAGAACAGGCTATCTTCGATACACTCCGCCTTTACATCAAGGAGTCGAAACCGATCCGTTTCAATGGTAACGGCTACAGCGAAGAATGGAAAGAAGAGGCCAAAAAGCGCGGACTCGACTGTGAGACCAGCGTTCCCGTGATCTTTGACAGATATACTTCAAAAGAATCAGTAGAGATGTTCGAAAGCATCGGTGTGTTGAATGAAAAAGAGCTCCATGCACGCAACGAGGTGAAATGGGAGACTTACACAAAAAAGATACAGATAGAAGCACGTGTGTTGGGTGACCTCTGCATGAACCATATCATCCCAGTCGCCACCGAATACCAGTCGATGCTGCTCGACAATATTTATAAAATGCATGCCGTCTTCGACAAGGAGAAAGCCAATAGGCTGTCGAAAGAAGATGCGGCGCTTATCGAAGCGATCGCAGACCATATTTCGGCGATAAAAACGAATGTAGACGATATGGTGGAAGCCCGGAAAGCGGCCAATAAACTGGAGGATGCCCGCGAGAAAGCCGTAGCTTACCACGACAAGGTGGAAGTCTATTTCAATGTGATCCGCTATCATGTAGACAAACTGGAACTGATCGTGGATAATCAGATGTGGACACTGCCGAAATATAGAGAACTGTTATTCATAAGTTAAGCCTCACAACTTCAAATGTAATTTTCACATTTATTTGAATAGCAGGTAAGTGATTATCTGCTATTTTTTTGGCTCAAAACTTTGGCTCAAAATTAAAAAAGACGCAAAATGGGACAGAAAGATATATTCAAAAACCTCCGGCAATTCGAAAAAGAGTCGCTCTACTCGTTTCAGAACGAGCATGATGCCTGCGGCGTCGGCCTCGCGATGACATTGACGGGAGAGAAATCTCACGACATTGTGGAGAAAGGGCTGCAGGTGCTGGAAAATATGGTGCACCGGGGTGCCGAAAGTGCCGACAACATCACCGGTGACGGTGCGGGAATACTGGTACAGATCCCGCATGAGTTCATCCTTCTTCAGGGAATTGCAGTTCCGACGGAAGGGCGGTACGGTACAGGACTCGTCTTCCTGCCACGGGAAGACGAAAAGAGAGAATATTGCCTCTCCGTTATTAAAGAGAAAGCCTATGAAGAAGATCTTTCACTTTTCTTTATCCGAGATGTACCGGTCAACAGCGGTTGCCTGGGAGAGATCGCCCTTGCCAATGAACCGGTGATCAAACAGCTGTTCGTTTCCGGCCATTTTTCGCCCGATGAACTGGAGAGAAAACTCTATATCCTGCGAAAAAGAGTGGAGAAAAGTATCTACAGCACTGAGATTGCAGAAGAGCGAAGTTTTTATATAGTAAGCCTTTCCACCCGGCAGATGATCTATAAAGGGATGTTGTCGTCGATACAACTTCGTCAGTACTTCCCGGATCTCACCAACCCCAATTTCACGAGCCGGATCGCACTGGTACATTCCCGGTTCAGCACCAACACATTCCCCACCTGGGATCTGGCGCAACCGTTCCGAATGCTGGCGCATAACGGCGAGATCAACACCATCCGCGGCAACCGGCAATGGATGCAGAGCCGTGAGAGCGTATTGCAGTCTGATGTGTTCCCCGATATGGAAGAGCTCTATCCCGTAGTACAGCCCAATATGAGCGACAGCGCCTCTGTCGACAACGTGCTGGAGTTCTTGGTGATGTCCGGAAAATCGCTTCCGCACGCTATGGCAATGCTGGTTCCGGAAAGTTTTAACGAGAAGAATCCTATCCCCGACGGGGTGAAAGCGTTCTATGAATACCACAGCATGCTGATGGAGCCGTGGGACGGACCGGCCACGCTTATTTTCAGCGACGGGCGTTACGCAGGCGGAATGCTTGATCGCAACGGATTACGACCGGCACGATATACCATTACCCACAGCGGTATCATGATCATGGCATCCGAGACAGGTACCCTCGCTTTCGAGCCATCCGATATCAAACAGATGGGACGGTTGAAGCCGGGAAAGATGATGATGATCGATACGCTGACCGGTACCATCTATTCCGATGCAGAATTGAAAGAGACATTGGCAAACGCATTTCCCTACCGTGAATGGTTGAGCAGGAACTGCCTCAAGCTGGATGATATCTCTTCGGGACGAAGCGTGAACAACAATGTCGGGAACTACGAAACCCTGCTGAAAGCATTTGGCTATTCGGTGGAGGATCTCGAAGTACTGATCAAACCCATGGCATTGGAAGGGAAGGAACCCGTTTCATCCATGGGCAACGATGTGACGCTGGCGGCACTGTCCGATAAGCCGCAACGCCTGTTCAACTACTTCCGACAGCAGTTCGCACAAGTGACCAATCCCCCCATTGACCCGATCCGGGAGGAACTGGTGATGTCGCTGACCGGCTACCTGGGTGCCGTACACCAAAATCTCCTCAAAGATATACCCGCACTATCGGGCATCGTGAAGGTAAAAAGCCCGATCCTGACCAATACCCAGTTTGACATCCTGTTGAACCTGCGGTACAAGGGATTCTCCTCTGCCATTATCCCTATGCTGTTCGATCCGAAAAGTGGTGCAGAAGGCATGCGCAGAGCACTGGAACAGATGTGTCTCTCCGTCGAAAAAGCGATCGATGAAGGCAAAAATTATATCGTATTGAGCGACAGAGGCGTGGATACGGAACACGCACCTATCCCTTCCCTGCTCGCCACATCAGCCGTACACCACTATCTGGTGGAGAAACGTAAACGGATGCAGATCGATATTGTGGTGGAGAGCGCCGAACCACGCGAAGTAATGCATTTCGCCCTGTTATTCGGGTTTGGCGCCAATGCCATCAACCCCTATATGGTCTTTGCCATCCTTGCGGAAAAAATAAAAGCGGGCGAGATCGCGCTCGACCTGCCCACAGCAAAGAAAAACTATATCAAATCGGTCAATAAGGGATTGCTGAAAGTGCTTTCCAAAATGGGTAATTCCACCCTGCGGAGCTATCGGGGTGCGCATATCTTCGAAGCCATCGGCATCTCTTCTTCCCTTTTGGACAGCTATTTTAAAGGAACCTCATCAAAGATCGAAGGGATCGACATGGAGGATGTGGCCCAGGAAGTACTGCAACCGTTCCTCGAAGCGTTTTACAACGACGACAGTGAACCGTTCCATCTCCAAAATCTCGGGAATTATGCCTACAGGAACGATGGAGTATATCACGCATGGAACCCGGAAACTATCGCCCGTCTACAAATAGCGACCCGGACGAACAATTACTCGGTATTCAAGGAATACACCGCGTTGGTCGACAACAAAGAGAAGCCAGCCTTTATCCGCGACCTGCTCGATTATACACGCAATCCCATCGATATTTCCGAAGTAGAACCTGCAGAGGACATCATGAAGCGGTTCTGTACCGGCGCTATGTCGTATGGCTCCATCAGTAAGGAAGCGCATGAAGCGATGGCGATCGCGATGAATATTATCGGTGGACGCAGCAATACCGGTGAAGGGGGTGAAGATCCCGAACGGTTCCACCCGCAGGCCGACGACCTGTCACGCCGGAGCGCCATCAAACAGATCGCTTCCGGCCGGTTCGGAGTTACCACAGAATACCTCGTCAATGCCGATGAGCTACAGATCAAGATCGCCCAGGGGGCAAAACCGGGTGAAGGGGGACAGTTACCAGGATTCAAGGTGGACGAGATTATTGCCCGGACGCGGCACTCCATTCCCGGTATCACCCTGATCTCTCCCCCGCCCCATCACGATATTTACTCCATTGAAGACCTGGCGCAACTTATCTTCGACCTCAAGAACGTGAACCCGAACGCGAAGATCAGTGTGAAGCTGGTATCGGAAAGCGGTGTCGGTACCATTGCCGCCGGCGTGGCGAAAGCCAAAGCGGATCTGATCGTGATCAGCGGTGCGGAAGGAGGCACCGGCGCGAGTCCCGCCAGTTCCATCAAACACGCGGGATTACCGTTAGAGATCGGCCTGGCGGAAACGCAACAGACATTGGTAGCGAATAATTTACGGGGAGTGGTCACATTGCAGACCGACGGGCAACTGAAAACCGGACGCGACATTATAATGGCTGCACTGCTCGGTGCCGAAGAGTTCGGTTTTGCCACCAGCGCGCTGATCGTACTGGGATGCGTAATGATGCGCAAATGCCATCTCAATACCTGTCCGGTGGGTGTTGCCACCCAAAACGAAGAACTACGGAGAAGGTTCGTGGGACGACATGAGTACCTCGTCAACTTCTTCCGCTTCCTGGCAGAGGATACCCGGGAACAACTGGCAGAAATGGGATTCAGGTCACTCGATGAAGTGATCGGCCGGTCCGACCTACTCCAACGCAAACATTATCCGGAGCTGCCCAAGACCGAAAAGATCGACCTGGCAAAGATCATCTACTTCCCGAAAGAAGCAAACCTTCTGCCTATCAGGAGGACGACTATCCAGCATCACAAGATCGATGATGTATTGGATCGCATGCTGATCTCCGAAGCGCTTCCGGCCATCGAACGCCAACAGTCGATTGGTATCAAGGCAGCAATAAAAAATACCGACAGGGCGGTCGGCGCCATGCTGTCAGGCACCATTGCAGCGCGGTACGGACAAAAAGGTTTGCCGGAACACACTATTTCAGCCTATTTTGAAGGATCGGCCGGCCAGAGCTTCGGAGCATTCCTGTCGGGAGGTGTTACTTTCTACCTTCATGGCGACTGCAACGATTACCTCGGTAAAGGTTTGTCGGGAGGACGTATTATCGTAGCACCGGCCAAAGGCAGCAACTTCAAATCGGAGGAGAACATCATCTGCGGTAACACATCACTCTATGGAGCTACTTCAGGTGAAGTATTCATCAGCGGTATCGCCGGTGAGCGTTTCTGTGTAAGGAACTCAGGGGCCACCGCTGTGGTGGAGGGAGCCGGCGACCATTGCTGCGAATATATGACCGGCGGATGTACGGTCGTGCTCGGCAGCACCGGAAGGAATTTCGCGGCCGGAATGAGCGGCGGTATTGCTTATGTGCTGGACGAGAAAGGCGATTTCGACTTTTACTGCAATATGGAAATGGTGGAGTTGACGCTGTTGGAAGAGATGTCCGACATCAGGGAATTGAAAAACCTGATCTCCAAACACAGCCAGTATACTAACAGCGAAATAGCCAAACGTATTCTCGATAACTGGGATTTTTATGCGACTAAATTCATCAAAGTAGTACCTATTGAATATAAGAAAGTGCTACAGGAAAAGAAGATGGCGGCATTGAACGAAAAGATCGCCGTGGTAGAAAGAGACTATTAACAGACAAAATTATGGGAAATCCAAAAGCATTTATGACGATACCCAGGAAAGATGCCGGTTATCGTCCCGTAAGCGACAGAATATATGACTACAGTGAGGTAGAACAGACCCTCAACAGGGAAGACCGTAAGTTGCAGGCAGCACGCTGTATGGACTGCGGTATCCCGTTCTGCCACTGGGCTTGTCCTCTTGGCAACAAAATGCCTGAATGGCAGGATCACATCTACAAAGGCGAGTGGAAAAAGGGGGTCGACGTATTAATGGAGACCAATAACTTCCCCGAATTTACCGGTCGGGTTTGTCCCGCACCCTGCGAAAAATCATGCGTACTGGCACTGCACGAGGCGCCGGTCACCATCCGTGAGAATGAAGCTTCTGTCACCGAAGTGGCGTTCAGGGAAGGCATGATTAAAGCCCATCCGCCGAAGCGGAGGACTGGTAAGAAAGTAGCTGTTATCGGCTCCGGTCCGGCTGGACTGGCTGCCGCCCAGCAACTGAACCGGAAAGGACATTCTGTCACCGTCTTCGAGAAAGACCATAGCCCGGGCGGCCTGCTCAGATATGGCATTCCTAACTTCAAACTGGCCAAACAGGTGATCGACCGGCGACTGACGCTGCTGATTGAAGAAGGTATTGAATTCAAAACCAATACAGAGGTAGGGAAAGATATCTCCGGGGCAGAGATCATGGAGGAGTACGATGCCATTTGTCTGGCTGTCGGTGCCGGAAAACCGAGGGATATCACACCTGAAGGGCGTGATCTGAAAGGGATCCATTTCGCCATGGATTTCCTTTCACAACAGATCCGTATCCTGCAGAAAGAAGAGCCCGATACTGCCGAACAAATATCGGCAAAAGGGAAGCATGTGCTGGTGATCGGTGGGGGCGATACCGGCTCCGACTGCGTGGGTACATCGATACGACAGGGTGCTTTAAGCGTGACGCAGATCGAGATCATGCCCAAACCACCCGTAGGGTATAATCCGGCCACTCCGTGGCCAAGTCCCTATCCACAGGTATTAAAGACCTCGTCATCGCATGAGGAGGGTTGTGAGCGGCGTTGGCAATTGAACACATTGAAGTTCAGCGGAGAAAACGGACAAGTAAAAGAGGCATTGGTAGAAGAGGTGAGTTGGGAAAAAGACAGCAACGGTCGTTTCAGTATGGTACCGACCGGTAAAAAGGAGGTATTGAAAGCCGATCTGGTATTGCTGGCACTCGGTTTTGTCCACCCGGTACAGGAAGGATTGCTGAATGAGTTAGGCGTCAATTACGATGTCCGGGGAAATGTGGCAGTCGACAAGCAACACCTTAGCTCTGTTGATAAAGTTTTCGCCACCGGCGATGCCGTGATGGGCGCCAGCCTTGTAGTGAAAGCCATCGCATTGGGCAGAAAAACGGCGGAGAATATTCATAAGATGCTTATGCCGCAAGAGAACAGTCTGTTTTCCATATCACCGGCAGCCTCCCTTTTATCGCGATAATATCCATTATTCAATCACCAAAAACAAGAAATAACATGTGTGGAATAGTTTGCACATTTAATATAAAAAAATCCGAAGAAGAGTTACGTCCGCAATTACTGAAAATGTCACGGAAATTACGCCACCGCGGACCCGACTGGTCGGGTATCTTCTCTTCCGACAAAGCGGTCATGGCGCACGAACGCCTCTCGATCATCGACCCTGCATCGGGCAATCAGCCTCTTTACAGCAAGGATGGTAAATTAGTGCTGGCTGTAAACGGTGAGATATACAACCACCGTGAGATCCGGAAGCAATATGAGGGCAAGTATGATTTCCTTACCCAATCCGATTGTGAAGTGATCCTTGCGCTGTACCGGGACAAGGGAACCGGTTTTCTGGATGACCTGAACGGTATTTTTGCCTTTGCCTTGTACGACATCGAAAAGGATGCTTTCCTTATTGGACGGGATCACATCGGCATCATCCCTCTCTATCAGGGATGGGATCAGGATGGAGCCTACTATGTGGCATCGGAATTGAAAGCACTGGAAGGGTACTGCAATAGTATTGAAGAATTTCCTCCCGGACATTACTTTTATAGTAGTGATAACCAGCTCCGGCAATGGTACTCCCGTGAGTGGACGGAATATGATAATGTGAAAGAGAATGTTTCCGATGTACAACTTCTTAAACAGGCGTTGGAAGATGCAGTACAACGCCAGATGATGAGCGATGTGCCTTACGGGGTATTGCTTTCAGGCGGACTGGACTCCTCCATCATTTCCGCCATCGCCAAAAAATTTGCCGCTAAACGGGTGGAAACTGACAATAGCGAGGATGCCTGGTGGCCGCAACTACACTCTTTTGCCATCGGACTGGAAGGATCACCCGACCTGGCGGCCGCCAGAAAAGTGGCAAACCATATCGGGTCGGTACACCACGAAATCCATTACACTATTCAGGAGGGGATTGATGCTATTCGCGATGTGATCTACCATATCGAGACCTATGACGTGACGACAGTCCGCGCGAGTACGCCGATGTACCTCATTGCCCGCTTTATTAAATCGATGGGAGTAAAGATGGTGCTTTCCGGCGAGGGTGCGGATGAGATCTTCGGAGGATATCTTTATTTCCACAAAGCCCCCAATGCTGAAGAATTCCATAAGGAGACTGTCCGGAAATTGAGTAAACTGCACCAGTACGACTGCCTGCGGGCCAATAAATCGCTGGCATCGTGGGGAGTGGAAGGGCGTGTACCCTTCCTCGACAAAGAATTTATAGATATAGCCATGCGCCTCAATCCGAAAGACAAAATGGCAGGGAACGGTAAGATTGAAAAACATATCCTTCGTCAGGCATTTCAGGATTATCTGCCCGAAGAAGTGGCCTGGCGGCAGAAAGAGCAGTTCTCCGATGGTGTTGGATATGGCTGGATCGATACTTTAAAAGAGATAGCAGCACATGAGGTAACGGACGAACAGATGGCCAATGTACATCATCGCTTTCCCATCAATCCGCCATTGACAAAAGAAGAATATATGTACCGCTGCATCTACTCCGAACTGTTCCCGTCGGATAGTGCTGCCCGGTGCGTACCGTCGGTCCCCTCGGTAGCATGCAGTACACCGGTTGCTCTGGAATGGGACGAACAATTCAGGAAAAATGCCGACCCCTCAGGAAGAGCGGTCGGCAAGATACATGAGCACGGGTATCAGCAGGCGTATTGATCAGTAAGAGTACGCCCCTTACGGGATACCCGGCTTGATGTCTTCTTCCGAGGATTAAACATATTCATCTCCATAACGGAATTTTACGTCCGTCACGAAATGTTTAATCCTTTGTTCTTCACTTTTCTTACAGATCATCAACACGTTGTCCGACTCAGCCACAATATATCCGTCAAGACCCTGTAAGACGACCAGTTTGTCTTCACTCATCGCGACGACATTATCGTTACTCTCTACAAACAGGGACTTGCAGTGCAGGCTGGCATTGCTTTCCCCATCCTTATCCGAGATCTCATGCAGGGCGCCCCAGGTTCCCAGGTCGCTCCACCCGAAGTTGGAGATGTTCACATATACGTTATCCGCTTTCTCCAGGATACCATAATCGATGGATATATTAGGACAAAACGGGAAACTCGCATCGACAAACTTTTTCTCGTCGGGCGTGTTAAACACCTCTTTTCCCTCGCTGAACTTCTGGTTGATATCCGGAAGGTACTTTTTAAAAGCATCCAGGATGGTGTTTACATTCCACAGGAAAATACCCGAGTTCCATACAAACTCACCGCTGTCGACAAATTTTTTAGCCAGTTCCAAATTAGGTTTTTCGGTAAACGCCTTCACCTTATGTATTCCACCCGTCTCCTCCTCATTCACCTGAATATAGCCATAGCCTGTTTCGGGACGACTGGGTTTAATTCCGAGCGTAAGTAAGACCGGATTGGTGTTTACAAAATCCAGCCCCTTTTGAATATCGGCCACGAACTCGTCAGTATTCACGATCAGGTGATCCGACGGAGCGACGACTATATTCGCGTTGGGATCGATCGCGTTTATCCTGAAAGAAGCGTAAGCAATGGCAGGAGCGGTATTTCGTCTGATCGGCTCCAGCAAGAGCTGGTTATCTTTCAGTTCGGGCAACTGCTTTTTCGTCATTTCAGCGTATGCATCGTTCGTCACAATGTATATGTTCTCTGCCGGAACTATTTGTTTGAACCGGTCAAAAGTACTTTGCAGCAACGACCGTCCTGTTCCGAAGAAATCAAGAAACTGTTTGGGTTTTCCCTCTTTACTGAAGGGCCAGAAGCGGCTTCCCACACCGCCGCTCATGATTACACAATAATTATGATTGTTTCTCATTCCTAAGATTATATATGTTTTTAAAAATGAAATTCACCTTTATCTACTTTTTTCTGTGTACGGGTTCCTATTTAGTTAAATAACATCCTTCCACAACAATTTGTTTATGGTCTCCTCAAATTTGCCTTTAAAGGTACAAAACAAAACGGAAACAGCATCGCGAAGCAGCCGGAAACATAACATAAAAATGATAAGAAGTGATCCGAAAAATACATCCGTAAAAAGATATCAGAACATAAAACAGACAATCAAAACTTCAAATAAAAACACGAATTGATCGAATATCTGTAAAAAAGAGCACCAACCTGTTTCAAAATATCAAAAATATGTGTACTTTTGCATTCACTTTTTGGTAATGCCCAGATGGCGGAATTGGTAGACGCGCTGGTCTCAAACACCAGTGGATTCACTTCCATGCCGGTTCGATCCCGGCTCTGGGTACAGTTTAAAACGCTAAATTATTCGTAATAAATAATTTAGCGTTTTTGTTTTTCTTGCCGTGTCCGCAATTTGTCCGCATTTTTGAGAAAGTTCGAAAATTTACACTATTTTAGCAATATTTTATATTGACTAAACACGGCATTTTAAGATTGAATTTTCGTGATCCATATAGTTTTCAATATAGGAAAACTAATATTGTTTCCTTGTAAGAAAATAATTTTCTCAACTGTATTGAGCATTGAAACTATAAAGGAAACAAAAATATTTTATGCTCTTAGCCTATTCATAAAAGTAGAAATAAGATGCGGCAAATTATCTTTTACATTCTCCTTCTTATCAAGTAATAAATTCATATTCCTTTCCACAAACTCTAGCATACCATCACGTGTTGAGTACATGGGAATTGTATCAGATCCTAAGTATTGTATGCCTTCATTCAATGCAATAGCTCTAAATCCTAGTTGGTTGACGATTCTAAATAATTTACTATCGCACTCCGCAAACATTATACCTTTCTCATATTGCATAATCGGCATAATAGCATACATCATTAAAATTCTGAATAGTTGTATTCCGTGGTTCCCTAAATCGGAACGTACGGCAAATCGACCGACATGCCAAATGTGAGCGTTGCTATTTGCAGGAGAAATATCATCTAGTTCTTTGATCCCGAATATTTTTGTTATTGGAAGTTCATCATTTCTATTCCATTCCATTATGCGAATTGTACCAATGATTTCATTCTGGCGGTTCTTTGCCACAAAAATATTCGATTTTGAAAAATATTGGATCTCCTCTCTATAAACAGCCATAACCTCTTCTCTTTTTTTTTTGTGTATTGTCGGTTAAAATTTTGTGATGTTTATAGTTCTCATTTACAACAAACTTTGATAGGGAGAGAAGACCTGCTTTTGAGAGTTGCCATATCGAACAGTTTTCAAAAGATGTGATATATTTGTCCATTATTGTGTTTATAAAAATTACCACTAAATCACGCAAAAATAGCCGTACTTTTAATAAATAACAATACCCAAATGGGTAATTTTGATTCTCAATAATGTTGTAAAAAAGTTTTTTTATCTTTGATGTTAATATTTCCCAAGTTTGTTATATGATAAAAGTAAAAGACTTTTTTATTAAAGAAAATAGAATAGATGAGATTCCTGAAGAGGCTTACAATGCAGTTGCGACTATACTTGAAGATATTGACGCTTTTGCTCGAACTACCTATAGGAGTGTTTATGTGATCGACTATTATAGGCAAAACTTTCTTTATGTTTCAGAGAATCCTCTCTTTCTTTGTGGAATGGATGCTAGTGAAGTAAGACAGTTAGGATATAAATTCTATATCAATCAAGTTCCCTTAGAGGATTTAAACCTGTTACTTGAAGCGAATAGTGTTGGATTTCAGTTTATCCAGAACATTCCTATTAAAGAAAAGAAAAACTATACAATCTCATATGATTTTCACATCATTAATAGTCTCTCGCAAAAGAAACAGTTAATAAACCATCAGATAACTCCTTTAAGATTAACGGAAAATGGGCAGGTTTGGTTAGGCCTTTGTACAGCCTCAATATCAAGCGGTAACAGATTCGGAGAACTTGTTATGTCGAAATATAAATCCAAACAATTTTGGATATACAATAGACAGAAAAGAAAGTGGACGGAAATTTCTCGTCCTGAACTAAAAGACATGGAAAAAGAAGTGCTAAAACTATCAGCTATGGGATATACAATGACTGAAATAGCTGACATTATAAGTCGTTCCTTTGATACTGTAAAGTCCTACCGGAAAAGCCTGTTAGAAAAACTAGATGTAGCCAACATTTCAGAAGCAATCAGTTTTGCAATAAATTATCGATTGATATAAATAATGATTCAATTGTGGACTATCTCTTCCCATAATTTGAAATTAATTACACGATTACCGACAAGTCAGACACCGGAAACAAAAATGGAACTATTGTAAGAATTATCTTACGATCTCTCGAATCAATAAATTGATCATCCAAAAACCTGCCTTTTGAAACAAGTTTTCATTCTGTAGCCTTCCCAATTTGTAGGACAGTTCCAGGTCAGACAAGAATATTCACTTTATTTGGCAAGAGTCTTACGCCACAGAGTCATATCAATTTTTCTTCATATGCCATTTTAACCAAGACGGCTGTATTGCGTGCACCGAGTTTGAGGAGCAGATTTTTCCGGTAACTGTTCACGGTTTCAACGCTGAGAAACAGTTTTTCGGCGATTTCTACATTCGTGAAGCCATCGGCAATGAATTTCAATAATTCTTTCTCGCGTGGTGTGAGCCAGATATGCTGTTTGGTGGAGCGCTTCATCAGCATATCGATCTGCTCGCAGAGAAAAGTCTCGCCGTCGGCAACCGACTCGATGCTCATCAGGATTTCTTCGGGCATGGCGTTTTTAATCACGTATCCCGAAGCACCGTTCTCTATCATCTGCCTCACGATGGCGTATTCAGAATAACTTGTCAACGCCACAATCTTCACTTTCGGGAAAAGCGATTTTATTTCCTTGCACAAATCAATGCCGCTGGCATCGGGAAGGTTTATATCGAGCAAAATCACATCGGGTTGCTCGCGTCGCAGTTGCGTCATACATTCTTTGCCGGTATAACTGACAGCCGTGGTTTTGGCAAATCCCGATTCATCGACTAGTTTTTGCAGGCCTTCCACCAATATTTTATGGTCATCAACAATATGTACGGTTATCATGTTAAATTTATGTTTTGCATTCGTCATCCGACACCTGTCTTCAGTCTCTTTAAATTTTGAACTCCACGTTAATTTCAGTTCCTTTTCCCGGTTCAGAGAAGATATTCATGCTTCCGCCAACCGATTCCGCGCGCGTGCGAATGTTGTTCAGTCCGGTGCCTTTAACAGGAGTAGTTGGATCGAAGCCTTTCCCATCGTCCTGCACGGTGAGCGAAACCCTGTCGGGTTGCTGAACGATCTGTACGTTTATGTTTTCCGCCTCGGCATATTTCAGCGCGTTGTTTACCAACTCGTGTACGCTGCGGTAAATCATGATCTCCAATGTGTTCTCAAGACGTTCATCATTGCCGAAGAAATGAAACTGCACGATGGAAAGGCTATCGCAAAAATCCTGCAACGAAACCTTTAACCCGTATCGCGAGAGTGAATCGGGCATCATGTTATGCGCAACGCGCCTTAGCTCGTTGATGGAGCTGTCCAGCATATCCACCACTTTATTAAATTGTATCACATCTTCCGAAGCGAGGAGTGCTCCACCTTTTTTCATATCAAATAAATTAAGTTTCACTGCCGAAAGCATGCCGCCAAGTCCGTCGTGCAGGTCGCGCGCCAAACGTGTGCGCTCGGTGGCTTCTCCTTCAAGAATGGCATGTGTGGCAATGAGTTGTTTTTCTTTTTCCAATTGAATCACCTGTTGCTGAGCCAGGTGTTTTTTTGCTCTCTGACGAAGATAGAGTGCTCCCAGCAAAATAATTATTCCCAATAAGCTTACCGCGAATATGATTCCATAAAGAACACGTTCTTTCTCCAATGTGTTGATCCGGATTTCTTTTTTCTCTGTTTGATATTCCGTTTCCAACAATGCCATTTGCTGCCGGTTGTTTTCAGCATAAACAGAATCTTTTAACAGGTATGCCGAATCAAGTTGCTGAAAAGCAGTTTCAAAATCACGGTTATGTGCGTTTGTATGTGCCAATACCCACAGCGATTCGCGCTGCTTGTCTTTCGCTTGCAGCTTTTTGGCAGTGTTCAGCGCCTTTGCTGCCGCTTCTTGTGATTTGCCATACTGTTCATTCATCAGATATGCTTCGGAAAGAGCCAGGTCATTGCGCATGATCTCCCACTCATCACCAACTTGTGTGGCGAGTTGCTGCGCTTTTTCATACTCCTGCAGGGCTGAAGCATAATCTTTTTTATAACTCATCAAATACTTGCCGTAATTTAGATGATACAGAAATATTTTGTATGGGTCATCCTGCTCCTTGCCATAATCCAATATTTGATGAAGCAAAGGGAGCACCTCTTCGTACTTTTCTTGAGTCATTAACGCATCGGCTAAAATAATACGCCCTGTTGCAGTCATAAACTCATCTCCGTTTTTATCAGCCAAGGAGATACATTGGTGCGCATACGCTTCCGATTTCTGAGCATCACCCACGAGACCATATAATGTGGCAAGATTATTGAGTGTATAAGGCGAAAATTGAGAATCCTCAACTTCATCAAATATCTTCGATGCCTGAATGTAATAATCGATGGCTTTTACGTAATCACCTTGAATCTGTTTCACTGTACCATAATTATGAAAGACCATTCCCAAGCCGAGAGTGGCTTCCCTTGTCTGTAACTTACGGTAGGCATGTTCCGCTTTTTCCAGGTAATGAAACGATGAGTCTAAATCAGTATTTATCAACGTAAATATAGCCCCTATGCTTCTGTAGCTGCTGGCGAGCTGCATCTGGTCTTTCTGTTCTTCGGCGATGGCGATAGCTCTTTCGGTAATTTCGAACGACTTGGCAGGACGACTGTAAAGGTATTGCTTACCCACTGCCAGCATTGAATCAACATTCACTTTTCCATGCTTGTCTGTATGCTTCAAAACAAGTGAATCCACATCCTGCGAAAACAACCTTATCGACATGAAAAAGAGAAAGAAGAGTGGAAGACATATAATAATTGGATTCCTTATTCTCATAATTATTTAATTACAAGTGTGTTATAAAGCTGTGAGTCTTTAATTTTTTACTTATGACAAAGTTAATATTGAACCGCCACAAGATAAAACCCCTTTTTGGGGGTATTTTTCGCTTTCGCGACACTGTACATTTGCATCGGTAAAGATGTGTAAAAATATCGAAAATAAAAACTAACGGTCATCTTTAACACAATACAAAATATTAAATCAACATTTTAAATCATCACAGCAATGAAAAAGTATTTTAATTTTACTTGTTTGGCAATGCTTGCCGCACTTTTGTTTCTCGCTTCGTGCGAAAAGGACGATTTGTTGCAGGAAGAAATTCCACAAGGCTGCAACATCGTAGAAGTAACGGAGAACATTACCACACCTACCACGTGGACAGAGGGAAACGTCTATGTAATCAGACAGACGATATCCATACGCAATGTATTGACAATAGAACCCGGGGTAACCGTGAAGCTGAAAGATGCTTCCATTAATGTTATCGAAGGAAAAGTAATAGCAGCCGGTACACCGCAAAAACGCATTGTATTCACATCGCTTGCCGATGACCGCTATTGTGGCGACTCCAATGGTGATGCAGCACTCACGATGCCTGAAAAAGGTGATTGGGAAAGGATCAATCTGCAAGATGGCACGGGACACCTGTTTAAATACGTGGATTTCTTTTATGCCGGACAAAACAGCGGTGGATTTTATAACGCATTAAAGGTAGGTGCTAGTTCTTTCGAATTCGACAACTGCCGGTTTGCGCATACGCTTTTCAGTCCGTCAGCATCCTACGAAAATGCCACGGCATTCTACGGTGGTGCGGCGATGACCAACCCCGAAATGCAAAAGTTTACCAACAATTCGTTCTATGACAATGGAAAACCGTTGTATGTCTGGACGCACTACACGGTGAATCCCAACAATAAATTCCATAATCCGGAGAATCCACAACAACAAAACAGCCACAACGGAATTGCCATGATACGCAGCAGCGGCGGTTTGGATGCAACCGTGCAATGGCATGTTACCGAAGTGCCTTATATATTGGATGAATATATACAGGTATACGGTTCTCAGGTAATTGACATAGGCTCTAATGCCGTGATAAAATTCAAGCGGGCCGGTGCCGGCATTCAACGCAGTTCGGCATCAAACGTTATCCTGCCATCCTCAGCGATTCTCACTTCATATAAAGACGATTCGGTAGGCGGCGACACGAACGGTGATGGAAATGCCTCTGCACCAGCAAAAGGCGATTGGCTGGGATTTCGAAATGCTTATAGTGGTAATCCCTATTACGAGGAAAGTGTGAATATCCGTTACGCAAAGAATCCCTGATATAAAAGGTATTAATCTTCAATTCAATGATAAAATAAACAAATTATTTTCTACATTTTAAAAATCAAAAACAATGAAAAAAGTTATCTTTATTGCCCTATTGGCAGCCGTAACAATCATGCCTTTATCCGCTCAACAGTTTCAAAAAGACATGGGCGCAGTAAACTTAGGAATCGGTATAGGAACCGTTTTAGGCGGCCTGGGCACCGGACGTCCTGCCGTGACACTCGCTTACGACCACGGAATGTGGGATATTGAAGATGCCGGAGTAATAAGCATCGGAGGCTATTTCGGAAATGCCGGATATTCCTACAAAGACGCAGGTTACTCTCAGAAATGGAATTACTGGTTAGTGGGAGCGCGCGGTGCATACCATCACCACGGTTTCAAAAGTGTTCCACAACTCGATCCTTACGTGGGTTTGATGCTGGGTTATAATATCGTGACATATTCTTCGAGTGGAGATTACACGGGACCAAACAGTTACGGAAGCGGAATAGGATACTCTATTTTTCTCGGCAGCCGCTGGTTTTTTAATGATAATTTCGCTGCTTTTGCCGAATTAGGGTACGGAATAGCCGTTTTAAACGCAGGTGTATCGTTTAAGTTTTAATTGACTGCATTTCATTCGAGGTTGATTCGTGTTGCATCTCAATTTTCAGTAAACTTATCCGTTTCTATACAGCCGTTTACCATGTGATTCAAAGTCCCGTTCATACCGCAAGAAAAGGGTTACAGCTTAAAGTTGTAGCTCTTTTTTTTTGGAAATTACCCATTGAAGTGTCATCATAGTGTAAAACTATTTTTGAAGCACTACTGTCACCTTTCCTATTTGTGTAAGCTACCCATAAGTTATACTTTTCAATTATTGCAATATATTCGTCCATAATCGAATATTTTGTGCGAATGTGGTGATTTTCGTTTATATATGAATATCATTAGTGTCCACTGTAAGCATTCGGTAAACCCCGTCCTATTTTAACTTCTGATCCTTGCTATATTTGCCCATAAAAAATAACATGTGGACATTACAGCAGTTTGAGGAGATATTTGATCGTTACCAGTCCAGCGGGCTTCGCATAAAAGAGTTTTGCCGGAACGAGTCAATCGTTGAATCCAGGTTTTATTACTGGCAGAAGAGATTGCAGGAGCACAACTACAGAACAGTTCGAGAGTCCGGTTTTGTTCCGATCGTCTTTACCGGTTCCAATTCATTGCCTGCAAACAAAGCAGTCCATCAAAAACCGATTCCGGTGCATGTTGATCCCATACCAGGGAATTTTCTAGAAATAGTCTATCCCAATGGCGTTAAAGTGCGTGTTCCCATTGGGACTGATCCGACTCAGCTGCGTTCATTAATCCTTTTAACCCAGTAAGCCATGTTCAATCTGAACGCCTCGATGCGTTACTGGCTTTACCCTTTTCCAACGGACATGCGTAAAGGGTTCTACACTTTAAGCGGGCTGGTCACTGAGGGGATGGGACAGGATGTACGCAGCGGTGACGTGTTCATCTTTCTGAACCGTCATTGCACGAGCATGAAAGCATTGCACATGGAGCACGGCGGACTGGTGATCTACTACATGAAACTGGAGAAAGGCAATTTTGCACTGCCCCCGCTTGATGAAAAAGGCAAAACTCACCCCTTTTCCTGGCAAAAACTGATGCTGATGGTACAGGGTATTAACGCTGAAAAATGTCACTACAAAAAACGCTGGGAAAGCCCATAAACAGACGATTTTAGTTGCCTTTTCCTTTGCATTTATTGCTTCTTTTTTGTATCTTTACTCTCGTAATCTGACAGAAAAATATAATACTCCCCGAAATTTGTACCACGAACTAAGCAAAGATTAAATGCTTATATTTGTGATATGAACAAGTCAAGAAGAAAACATTCAGCCGCCTTCAAGGCAGAGGTTGCATTGGCAGCGATCAAGGAACGCGAGACGTTATCCGAGTTAAGTGCCCGTTATGGTGTTCACCCCACAGTGATCAGCACGTGGAAAAATGAGTTTCTGAAACGTTCAGAAGAAATCTTCTCGAAACAAGGTCCCAAGAGTGAAGCTGACTTTGAAAAGGAGCGACGGGAGCTCTTCGCCAAGATAGGTGAATTGGAGATGCAGCGGGACTGGTTAAAAAAAAAGTCGAAACAGTTAGGCTTGGAATAATTGAACGTCGAAGCCTTGTATCGAAAGATGATTGTATAAGCCTCCAGAGCCAATGTGATCTGCTGGGGATCAGCAAATCCGGTCTTTACTATGTGGCAAAAGGAGAATGTGATGCGAATCTTGAGATTATGAAGAAAATGGATAAACACCATCAGGATCATCCCACTTACGGAGTTCTGCAAATGCAAGACTACTTGTTGGCACAGGGTTTACGGGTCAATCCCAAGCGAGTGAGACGACTCATGCGCAAGGCGCAGATAATAGCTCAATATCCAAAGCGAAATTTGAGCAAATTGGGCCTATCCGACTATATCTATCCCTATCTGCTTCGTAATCTTGATGTAGACCATCCGAACCAGGTCTGGGAGATTGACATCACGTACATACCCATGGACAGGAGTTTCATGTATCTAACGGCAATCATAGACGTGTACAGTCGTTTTATTGTTGGATGGGGACTTCATAACAGCCTTCATGGAGAGAACGTGATTGAAGTCCTTGACGGGGCAATAGATGAGCACGGTGTGCCCGGGATTATCAACTCGGATCAGGGAAGTCAGTTTACCAGCCCGGCGTAGGTGAACAGGCTCAATGAACTTGGAATCAGCATCAGCATGGATGGCCGTGGCAGGGCAACGGACAACATCTATATTGAACGGTTCTGGAGGACATTGAAACAGGATTATGTTTACCCGTTTCCGGCAGAGAACGGTACCACACTCTGGAAAGGGATCCGATGGTTTGTGAATCATTACAACAAGGAGAAAACCCACCAGGGTGTGGGTAGAAGAACGCCGGTAAGCGTGTTCCGGTTAAGTGCATAATTTTTTACTTGTAAACAAATGTACATGCACCAAATGAGACATCAAGCTAAATCCCTGACGGGTTTTGGGAAAAATCTCCACTCAAAAGGAGTTGTATTTTTTCCAAAAAGCTTGACTTACTCATTTGCTTCAAGAATGGCTGGTTTACAAGTAAAAAAACGATAATGTGAAAAAATTCGAGAACAATATTTTAGTTAAAAACCCCGCTTAATCGGTACAGAGAATAGGGAGTATTAAATTCCTGCCTTGTCATTGTCAAGAAAGCAATACGTCTGATCGTAATCCGCCAATAATGGCAATGCTTTTTTCAGGTTTGCCGTGGAGTTGAGTATGATATTGTCGTGCCAGTTGGAACTCGGATATTCCGGATTGAGTTGCTGCCGTATAGTGAGCAGGGAAAGATAGTCCATAAAGCCTTCGAAAAGAAAACAGGTTTCCTTTCTATCGTCCTGCCGGATATGGGTGATGTCCTTGGGCGCTATGCAGCCTTTAAAAGAGGGGTTGCGTATTTCATACCCTCCCGCATCGTTGGCAAAACCGATGGCAAAGTACTCCCGTCCCCCGGTTTGATAATGTACCTCCCGGCAATGTTCCCTTGCGATGGTTAAATCAATCTTCCGGTTTTGCAGGTATTCCAACAGTCCGGGATGTTCCAACGGTTTTTCTTCTATCAGGATGATCCCGTTGTTCTTTTCAGGATTCCGATGAAAGGAAAAAGAACTATTTCGATCAGTGAGGGCAGAGCCAAACTTGTTTGAGCTATGCCGAGCGCAGAAATAGTCTAATTTTAATGAATGTTGTTCTTCTTTCACGGGCATGAATGAAAAGTTTCTCAATTGCTCAATTGCATCAATGAAAGGGCATCTATCCAGTTTCATCACCAGATCGATGATGCTTCCGCCTTCACCACTCCCGAAATCGTGCCATAGGTTCAGGTGGTAATCGACTTTGAAGCTCGGCGTGCGTTCGTCACGGAACGGGCTTCTGTACATTCCGTAACCGGAATATTCTTTTGCAGGATAAGTTCCCTGATTTTTCAGGTAATCCCGGATGGGTATGTTTTTTATATTGTCTGATTGCATATTTCTATTTTTTGTTGATTTGTTGTAGGGTTGGGATATTCTACAGTATTCCAATAAATTATAAATTCAACATACACACAACAAATGCTACTTTCGTTGTTATTGGTTACCGACAATTTTGATTTTGTTGTATGTTTGTTGTGGTTTTGTTGCAATTATGTTCTTTTTGATTGATAATTAATTAGCGATGAAAAGAAAACATTACAACAGGATTTTATCCACCAAATTTTTTTCTATCTCCAAATACCGTCCTTTTCTTTTCATTGGATGTATCTCTCCATCAAAACCAACCCAATAAAAAGTATAGTCGCTGTTACGGTCAGAACGAAATCCCCAACTATCTTTCAAAATACTTCGAATCTGAGAAATATCCGCTTTCAGTCCGGCAGTCCGCATAATATCCAAGAAGTCTTTCGGACAACAATGAAATGTGTTTAGTTCGAGGCGTTCCATAACTTCGGCACAATAAGAAGCCATTTCAATCTCAACTTTACTCGAATTGTACTTCTTGATTTTATTCAAGGCGGGAGTTTCCAGTAATGACGGTTTAAACCACATGCGGGATTCGTTTTGTGTAGATAGCTTCCGGTTCATAAGAAAATGCAGGAAACAGGGAATTTCTTTTGTCATCAACTCTCTTAGAGAAGTTATATCTTTTTCAACCGGTTTGATTTTCCGAACCCAAAAACGAATTTCTTCTTTCGGAATGATAATGGGATTCTTTTCGTTATTGGAACAAAGAACGAATTTGGCAAAGAATTCAATTTCCCTGCGGTCTTTTCCTTTGGCTTCGATCTTATAGTCGCCGGCGGTTGATAAATTTTTTATCTTTTCGGTGTCTTCCATCTTATTCAAAAGAAGCTCATCGACCAGAACTAACAAGCGGTTTGCCCAATCGGCATTAAACTGGCTTTTAAAATCTTCATTCGTATTGAATGTGGCATTCTTCCCGAAAATTATTTTCAAAAATCGCAGAAACGTTGTTTTGCCTGTTTCCCTTTCATTAGATACCAGTAAAAGAATGGGAAGCATCTGTGTTGGCCGGGTATACAAAAGTTGAATATAGTCCAGCCCCAGCTCTATTTGTTCCTCAAAAATATGTTTCAAGAATAACCGGATATAAGGAAAATCCCCCTCACAAGGCGTATGGTTGATAGGTTCGTATTGGTTAAGAAAGGTTCCATAAATCTGTTGGTAGTTTATATGACTCGGGATAATGCAAAAGCCATCGTATTTCTCAATTTCGGGGAGATTATTCTTTCCATAATCTTGCCGAAGGGCCTCATAACTCCAGAGGATTTTCTCTTCAATATAATCGCCACTGATCAGCGGACGCCGAACAATTTTATACAAAGTTGTCCCGACACGGATATATTTTTCTTTATTTTCCATGTCGTACTCCTTTCCTGCCGGTGCGTATTGCTTCGACATCTACAGATTTATACCGCTTTCGTCCTCCAAATGGGAATGATTTGATGTAACCTGTTTTCTCCCAACTCCACAAAGTAGAAGAATCAATTTTAAGAATAGATAAAACCTCTTTACGACTTAGGAATTCTTCGGGTGGTGGGTCTTTGGGTACGGACTTAAGACTGCCCGCCATCTCTCTGAAGATTTCCCGCAGATCTTCCAGTTTGAGTGTTATACTCACATTCGCCCCGGAATTCAATAAATCACGATAGTTCATAATCGGAAATTTTTATAGTTATACAATAATTTGCTTCCGGACTCAATTGTGCAAATTCCGTTTTATCCTGACCCCTCATTCCGGAACAAGCTGACCCCTGTTC